>DATDFI010000169.1:0-6111 GCA_036522695.1 Bacteroidia bacterium
ATGGCCGCGGCCGACATGGTTTGTGCGGTGTTGAAATCGCTTCCGCGCGCCATCATCATTTTTGCATACATGCCGAATCGCTCGGCAGTGGGTTGGTTGTAAAGACTGATGTGCTCGCTTAGCCTGCTGTAGTGAAAAGCAGAGCGAATGCTCACCATAGTGGTCATAAGCGCTATGCCGAATGATCCACCGAGCTGGCGGATCATATTGGAGAACGCGGTGCCCTGGGGAATATCTTTTGGCGCTAGTGTGAAAACAGTTATGGTGGTGAGTGGAATAAATAGCAATCCCATACCAACACCCCGAATGATGAGCGGCCAGAAAAAATCATGCGCACCCGTACTCAGCGTCATCCCCGAAAGGGAATAAACGAAAAAGACGAACAGGGCGAAGCCTACTCCCGTGAGCAATACCGGTGAGATCTTTGTTCTTTTCATGATGGTGGCGATGACGGGCATCATCACTCCCGCAGCTAAACTTCCCGGCATTAACAGCCATCCCGTATCCTCCGAAGTGTACCCCAGCATGCTCTGGCAGAACACCGGAATTATAAATACGGAAGCATAAAGACCCAGTCCCTGGACGAAAGAAAAGAAAGAACCGAGCGCGAAGGAAGAATCTTTGAGCAATCGCAAATTGAGAATGGGATGCTCAACGGTAAGTTGCCGCCACACGAAGATCACTCCCGCGAGGATGGAAGAGATGGTAAGCACCGTGATGTAACGTGTTTCGAACCAATCCTCGCTTTCTCCTTTTTCGAGCACTACCTGAAGCGCCCCAATAAAGACGACCAGCATGGCCAATGCGAACCAGTCGAGGCTGCCGGTCTTTGCGCGGTGTGGTGACTCTTTAATGTACAGGATGGAGAGTACGGCCGCTACAATACCAACCGGAATATTGATGAAGAAGACCCAATGCCAGGAGAGGTGATCGGTGATATAACCTCCCAGCGTAGGGCCGATACTGGGGCCGATGATCACTCCCATTCCGAAAATGGCGTTGGCCATGCCGATCTCTTCGCGCGGGAAAGCTTCGATGAGGATGGCTTGCGCGGTGGAAAGCAACCCGCCTCCGCCAATCCCCTGTATCACGCGATAAATGATGAGTTGCGTGACCGTTGTACTGGTTCCGCAAAAGATAGAAGCGACCGTAAATAATATGATGGAAGCGGTGAAGTATGTTTTTCGCCCGAGCTTTGCGCTGAGCCAGCCCGAGAGCGTGATCATTACTACGTTCGCGGCTGCATATCCCGTTACCACCCAGCTGATGTCACCGAGCGTTGCGCCCAGGTTGCCCATCATCTGCGTGAGCGTAACATTCACAATGGAGGTATCGATCAGTTGCAGCAGTGATGCGGTGACCACCGTGATGATGACGATCCATTTATCAAGCGTTATTTTTGCCATTCCCTGCCTCTCTTATTCTTCCAGCACTACACGGAGAAATACACTCATCCCCGGTTTCAGGTCTTTGTACACTTCGTTGTTCCTGTCCAGTTCTATTTTCACAGGGATGCGCTGCACCACCTTCACGAAATTACCCGTTGCATTATCGGGAGGGATGAGGGAGAATTTTGCACCGGTTGCCGAGGAGAATGAATTGATCTTTCCCTCTATCTTTTTTCCGGGAAATGCGTCCACTTCCACTTCCACTTTCATTCCTTCTTTCATTTTCTGAATTTGCGTCTCCTTGAAATTGGCCACTACCCAGATGTCCTGGTTGGCGATGAGTGCGCACAGGGATTGACCGGCCTGCACCAATTGCCCGGTGATCGCATTCTTTTTGGAAACGATCCCATCATAAGGTGCGATGATGGTGGCGTAGGAGAGCTGTAGTTTTGCGTAATCGAGATCGCTCTGGCGTTGCTTTACCAGGCTCTCCGCCACTTTCACCTGTTCGTTGGCCGAGCCGGTGCGCGATTCGGATTCTTTCAATTGCTGCTGCGCAGCATCCAGTTGTTTCTCCAGCGCTTCCTTATCCGTTTTTATTTTTTCGAATTGCTGATCGGTGGTGGATCCTTCGGCCAGCATTTTTTTGTAACGTTCAAATTCTTTTTGCGCATTGGCCACGCGTATCTTCAGCTCATCGATACGAAAATTACCCGTGGTGCCGCCAACCTGCGTCACGGTCACGTTCGACTTAGCCACATCCAGTGAAGCTTTGGCATTATCCAATGATGCCTGTGCCTGGTCCACCTTTATTTTAAGATCACGGTCATCGAGCGTGATGAGCGTATCTCCTTTTTTCACGAGCTGGTTGTCGTTGAAATAAACTTTGAGTACGTAACCCTGCACGCGTGCCGACACAGGGCTGATGTCGCTTTCGAGCTGGGCATCGTCCGTACTTTCGTAGCGTTGTCCTTCACGGTATTTGATAAAGCCGTAGATGAGCCCGATGAGCAGGGCAGCGCCCAATAGGATACGGCCTGCCAGTTTATTTTTTGTTTTCGGTTTTTCTTTATTCTCGTTTTCCATAGTGTGAATTAGTTTCCGTTGGTCACTTTAAGATTTTCCAATGCTATTCCCAATTGTATCTCGTGCATGCGCTGGTTGAGGCGCGCTTGCTTTTCGGCATTCAGCTCAGTGAGGTAATCCGAGGAAGTGATGGTGCCGTTGTCGAGCTGGTCGGCCGCCATTTTACTGATCGCCACTCTTTTGTTCACAATTGCCCCGTCCACTTCAATCTCTTTTTTCAGCTTGTCGGCCTCGCTGTTCTGTTGCGTGAGCGCGATGTTCTGTCCGAGGGTGAATAATTCTTTTTGCTCATCGATCATCTTGCGGCTGATCTGTAAATTCTTTTTCTCGTACGAGAGGTTATAAAAGCTGCTGAGGTTCCAGGTAAGGCTGATGCCGGCAATCCCGTAGAAACGAAAATCCTGGTTGAGGAAATTATATCCCGGCCGGCCGTATGCGCCATCTCCGAAAACAGAAAGGCGGGGCAGGGTTTTGCGGTTGGCGAGTTTCAACCGTTCTCCAATAAGGTTTTGCTGGAGCTCGAATAATTTCAGCTCGGGCCTGCCGCTTCCATTGTTTCCACCGCCATTTTGCGGCAGATCGTTTAGTGTTGTTTGGTCATTAATGGTTTGACCCGTGAGCAATGACAATACCTGGTATGCAGTGTTTAGCCCGGATCGCGCTTCGATCAGGCGTTGTTGGGTTTTCAATACTTCCGCTTCCAGCACATCCAGGTTGCTTTGCAGCAGGGTCCCATTTTTTACCATGGATTCCACTTTTTTCTTTCTCGAATTGATATCATCGAGATAAGAATTGAGCAGGTTGATGTTCTCTTTTGCGAGCAGGATGTTCCCGTAAAGCTGTATCACGCGGTCCTTGATCTTGTAGAGCTCTACTTCATTTTTCTGGATCTCGGTCTCGGTATTGGCGTGCTCGGTGCGCTTTTGCTGGGCGGTAATTCCACCGTCATAAATAAGCTGGTTGAGCTGTAACCCGAAGTTGTATTGGTCCTTCGGAAAAACAATGGAGGGAAATCCCGGGAAATCGAACGAGGGTACCTCCGATTGGTAGGTTGCCCGCGAATTGATATTGAGTTGGGGAAGCCATGCTCCATTGAGGCCGCTCGTGTTGTTGTCGCTCAGCTCCAGCAGGTACCCCTTTTGTTTGGCAAGAGGATAATTGCGGGCGGCCAGGTTAAGGACAGAGTCGATGTTGAGCGGTTGCTGTGCGAAAAGCTGTGCGCTGCACAGGAGAAAAATTCCTCCCGAAAATAGTTTCTTCATTTTATTCATACGCGTGATCGTTTGCGGGAAATACCATTCGAAAAAAGTTCGGCCAGGGTGAGCATCTGCGCGCGCTGGTTCTTCAGCGAGGCGGGTGATGGGTCCTTGTCGGATTCCGACTTACGGAGTGAGCCGAGGCGCAGGCCGGCCATGGAGGAAGCGAAGAGCTCGGCATAAAAGCGCTTGTCGATATTCCTGGCCTCACCGGAGGCTATGCCCTGCTCCAGTATCTTTTCAATCAACACCAGTTCTTTCTTTTTGAATTCCTTCATCAGGTCCTGGATCACCGGCCTGAAACGAAACAGGGAATCGAAACTCAGCTTGGAAAGGTTCACCAGGTCGCGGAACGAAGTAAAGCGATGGTCGGCATAGATCTTGAGCTTTTCAGCCAGGGGGAGTTTCCGTTCCAGTAAACCCTGTATCAATTCAATGAATTGCTGCTGCTCGGAGGCCACCACTTCGCGGTAGATCTGTTCCTTGTCCTTGAAATAATAGTAAAGCGCAGCTTTGGATGTGCCCAGGTCCTCCGCGATCTCGTTCATCGTGGTTTTGGAAAGGCCTTGCTTTGCGAAACGCCTGCGGGCAGCCTGAAGGATATCCGAAAGTTTTTTATCGCTCTTCTTTTCCATTTTCGGGCACAAAGGTATAAACTATTTGACCAAATTCGTAAAAAAGTCAGTTTTTATTTCCCAGGGTAATTATGACACAGACAACCGGGGGCGGTTCGGCACGTCTTGTACCAGAAGTCATCTCAAAATAGGTTTTGATGAATTTTCAAGTATTGTTCGGCCAGGCGAGACGCTTTTTGCCGCGCATACCCAAGGGACGCCTGTGCCAAAAAAGCAACGAAGTATGGGCGAACAAGACGAGGAAAAATGGCATAAGATATTTTTAAGGTGACTTCTATTGTATCTTTGCCCCTCATGCAGTTGGACAAGGAATTGAAACATGCGGAGCTTCCCCTCGGTAAGCAGGTGGCTTACGCCTTGGGAATGATGGGCTGGAGCATCATGGTGAATATTATAGGGGTGTTGCTGCCCTACTTTTACCTGCCTCCTTCCAATTCGGGAATGGTAAATCTTATACCGAACACCCCGGTGCTGGTGGTATTCAATTTGCTGGCGATCATTACCGCAAGCGGGAGGTTGGTAGATGCGGTTTACGATCCATTGCTGGGTCAGTGGAGTGACAGGAGCCGGAATACGAAAGGCAGGAGGATACCCTTCATGCGATGGAGCGCCATGCCAGCTTTTTTATTTTGCTGCGCGGTTTTTTTTCCAAGAACAAGTGGCGAAAGCACCCTGAATGCATTATGGCTTACGATCACCCTGGTACTTTTTTTCATGGCGGCTACTACATATATCATTCCTTATAATGCCATGATGCCGGAAATGGCCCATACTGCACGCGCAAAGGTCCGGTTATCCAGCATACAGCAGGTCGGGTTCGTGTGCGGAATGGTGGTGGGATCTTCCTGCAATAACCTGGCGGGGATCTACGGTCACGCTTTAGGTGCGGGGCCCCTGCAGGGGTTGCAGTATTCAATCTGGAGCCTTTCGGCACTGGGAATGGTACTCATGTTCATCCCCGTATTCGCTATTGATGAAAAGAAATATTGCAAAGGAGAGCCGGTGAGCATTCCCATCATCCCGGCCATGCGCCAAACCCTGAAGAATAAAAATTTCATTTATTATATCGCTGCTGATTTTTCCTATTACATGGCACTTTACATCATCATGAGCGGGCTGCAGTACTATGTAACGGTGCTTTGCGGGCTCGATACGTCCATTGGCGTAATATTGATGGCGACCATGGTGGGCGTCTCACTTTTATTTTATCCCCTCATTAATTTCCTTGCTGCTAGGATCGGGAAGAAACCATTGGTGATGATTGCTTTCGTAGTGCTTTCCCTGGCCTTCTCCTGTATTTATTTTCTCGGTAAGCTTCCGTTCTCCCCCACCGCGCAGATGTTCCTGCTCATGATAGGGGCTTCATTCCCGCTGGCTGCACTCGGTATTTTACCCCCGGCCATTCTTGCCGAAATTGCGGAACAGGATGCCGAAGAAACAAAGGAGAATAAGGAAGGGCTTTATTTTGCCGTAAAATATTTTTCGATCAAGCTGGGTCAAACACTGGGAATCGCCCTGTTCTCGGTGCTTACCTTGTACGGAAAGGATCCGGGTAACGACCAGGGTTTACGCCTGAATGGCGTTTGTGGTTTTGTTTTGTGCGCGCTGGCCCTTATCGTGTTCAGCAGGTTCCGCGAAACAAAACAGGATGAGAATTAAACTCCTCTTATTCTTCTTGCTTGTTTTTTCTGCTGCATTCGCGCAACAGGGACCCCGGTCCGTTGTGGACCTCAATAACCTCAACAC
>DATDFI010000170.1:0-7269 GCA_036522695.1 Bacteroidia bacterium
ATGAAAAAATGATCGGGGGAGTGAGCAGTACGGTTAATATCATCATTATTAAAATGAAAGAAAGTATCCTCACTATCATTACAGGCAAATGCTCCATAAATATCTTTTTGATGAAGAGCAGCATAAAAAGACAGGGAAATAATACTGCCAGGTACTCCATTTTTACAAGCAGGAACCAACTCAAACCGGGAAAGAGGGTTGACAAAAGATAATTGACGGAGATCACAGGCCGAAAACTGAGCGTGATGCAGAAGAGCGCGAAATAAAGTACAGAAAGGTCTTTTCGCCTGAATATATAAAGTGCGAACAAAAATAAACCCAGGATGGCGAGTGCCGATGATTCAACAAAGGCCAGGATGTAATAGAGCTGTCGTTGTGATGCGATGGCCTTTACGGTTCCCAATTCAACAGGGTGAACAAAGCCGCCTTTCCGGTGATGAAAATTCGCCACCTGTATAACGAGATCAAGCGCAGAAGAATCCGGAGGAAGGTTCACTTCCACATCACGGGTAGATGGAATGGTTTCCTCTTTTGTTCTTCCCGGTCTTCCAACTTCCGCAACCAGCTTTCCGTTCACAAATACGCGACAGGAAGTTTGGACACTATAAATATCAAGGGCGAGTTCTTCCTTAGGACGGTCTTCCAGGATAAGATGATAGGTCGCATACCCGGTATTACCAATGTGTTTACCATGCAACTTCACATCATTCCACGAGGAAGGCACGAGCAAGGTATCGGGTGCAGGAGGATTATTGCCGGAAAGATCAGCGGGCGTGAGGAGCTTACTCCAGTAGAACTCCCACTTATCATCCAGGGAAATGATGCTTTTTTGCGAAGGTTCCCAGGATGAAAGGTCCCGGACCTGCGCACCGGCCATCGCACACAACAATAAAAACAGGAGGGAAAAATATCTCCGCAGGACCATCAGGCAAAATGCTTCTTTATTTTTTATTCGAAAGGGAATATTCCTTAAGGCAATTCTCGCAAAGACAATTCTCAAATTTTTCTTCCAGTTCCTTCAGTGTTCCTTCATCCAGCGAATAATTCTCGCACCAGCAGCCCTTTGTCTCGTTACAACAGTCGAACGACCCCCCGCATTTGGAACAATTCTTCTTCGCCATCAGGAACCGATCACTACACTCACACTGTCCACATTTCCATCAATGGGAGGATTGAGCTTGGTCACCTTCACTTCCACGTGAATGATCTTAGGGAATCTTCTTTTCAAATGATCGATGATACGGCCGCCCACATGTTCGATGAGTTTGCTGCGCACGGCCATCTCCTCCTTCACTACATCATAAACTTTTACATAATCTATGGTGTCGGCCAGGCTATCGTTGAGGGTGCTCGGGCCAAGATCGGTCTCTATAGTTACATCCACTACAAAACTGCGGCCGATGCGGCCTTCCTCCTCCATGCAGCCATGGTAGGCGTAAAGCTTTATTCCTTCAACTAATATTTTACCCATTGTGGCTTAGGATTAAGGGATCCGGATTTATAGTTTATTCGATCACTTGATGTTTTGTACAGCGGATTCAAGTCTTCTCACAGCTTCATCTTTTCCGAGTAACGCGGTCATTTCAAAAAGTGCAGGTCCGCCACCAAGCCCGCTCAGGCAAACACGGTACAACTGCATCACCTCCCCGGTTTTAATGCCAAGCTTTTCCGCTGTGGATTTGAACATGGCTTCCGCAGATGCCGCATCAAATACATTCATTCCTGCAAAAGCTTTCGCTAATTCAGCAACAAATCCTTTTGATCTTTCATTCCAACGTTTCTTTACAACTTCTGCATCGTACGTACCAGGCGCGAGAAAAAAGAAATTTCCCAGCGACCAGAATTCCTTTACAAAATTGGCTTTCTCCTTGATGAGTTTCACTACTTCGGTCACGTATTTTTTATCGAGGCGATCTTCAGATGCAGCAGAAGCTTTTTCCAAAACCTCGGGCATAAATAATTCCGCCAGCTCTTCATCCGTACGTTTTCTTAAATACTGCTGGTTGAACCATTTCGTTTTTTCAGGATCGAATTTCGCTCCCGATTTGCCCACGCGCTCCAGTGAAAAATCGTTTATCAATTCATCCAGCGTATACAATTCCTGGTTACCGCTGCCATGCCAGCCCAGCAAGGCAAGCATGTTCACAAAAGCATCGGGGAAATAACCCGCCTCGCGGTAACCCGTGAACGATTCCATCTTCTTTGTTTTGGGATCCAGCAAATTCCCACTGAGCGGAAAAACAGGAAAGCCAAGACGATCACCATCGCGCTTGCTCAATTTTCCATTACCATCAGGGCGTAACAACAATGGCAGGTGGGCGAATTCAGGCATCACGTCTTCCCAGCCCAGGTATTTATACAGCAAAACGTGCAAAGGTGCCGAAGGCAGCCACTCCTCCCCGCGTATCACGTGCGAGATCTTCATCGTATAATCATCCACCACATTCGCCAAATGGTAAGTAGGCATTCCATCCGACTTGAATAAGACCTTATCATCCATTTGTGCCGTATTCACCACTACCCAGCCGCGAATGTTATCGTGCAAGCGCACTTCTTCGTTGCGGGGAATTTTTATGCGGATCACGTAATGTTCGCCCGCAGCTATACGCTTGTTTGTCTCATCTTCCGAGAACACGAGTGAATTCTTCATGTTCTGGCGTGTTACTGCATTGTAAGAGAAGGTTGTTTTGGCCGCTTCCATCTTTTTACGCACCTCATCCAGCTCTTCATTGCTGTCAAAAGCATAGTAAGCATTACCACTCTTCACCAGTTGCTCGGCAAACTGGCGGTACATCGCTTTACGCTCGCTCTGGCGGTAAGGCTTGTATTCTCCGTCACCAAAACCAACTCCCTCATTGGGCGCTATGCCACACCACTTCAGCGATTCAATGATGTATTCTTCGGCACCGGGAACAAAACGCTCCTGGTCGGTATCTTCAATACGAAGAATGAAATCGCCACCGTGCTTTTTCGCGAATAAATAATTATACAAAGCCGTGCGCACACCGCCCATATGAAGCGGGCCGGTGGGGCTGGGAGCAAAACGTACACGTACTCTTCTTTCCATCGTAAAATTTTAGGATGACAAAGATAAATTAAATAGGGCTTTTCCTACATTTATGGAGAATGGAAAAACAGCTTCCCAAACAACTGCTCGACTCGCTCGAAGGTCTTCCCGGTTTTAACAGGGAATCATTTGCGGCTGCTCACCAAAAGCCCGCATGGGTCTCCATTCGCAAAAACCCCTTCAAAGACCCCGGTACTTTACCCAATGAGTCGGGGCGATGCTGGGAGAATACTTATTACCTCTCCGAAAGGCCTTCGTTCACGCACGATCCTCTTTTCCATGCAGGATGTTATTATGTGCAGGAGGCCTCATCGGGAGCGGTCGGCTCACTTTTCACTTACTTTATGCGCGGGAAAGGTCCTCTTGTTGTACTCGACCTTTGTGCTGCACCAGGAGGAAAAAGCACCGATATACTCTCGCATCTCTCTAAAGAAAGCTTATTGGTCTCGAATGAAGTGATACGGTCGCGCGTGAATGCGCTTTCGGAAAATATTACAAAATGGGGAACTGCGAATACCATTGTGACCAATAACGACCCCGCTGATTTCAAAAAACTGGAGGGACTCTTCGATGTGATCATCGTTGATGCGCCCTGTTCCGGTTCGGGACTTTTCCGAAAAGATGCGGAAGCCATCGGGGAATGGAGTGAAGAAAATGTAAAATTATGCAGCAGGCGACAGGAAAGAATACTGGAAGATGTTATTCCGGCATTGAAAGAAACCGGTTTGCTGATCTATTCCACCTGTTCTTACTCAAAAGAAGAGAATGAGAACATTTGCGACCGCATCATGGAAATTTCCTCG
The DNA here is from genome assembly GCA_036522695.1 of Bacteroidia bacterium. GTDB lineage: Bacteria > Bacteroidota > Bacteroidia > JADZBD01 > JADZBD01 > DATDFI01. The sequence goes on from DATDFI010000170.1 coordinate 3,871, forward strand.
TTCGACTCGGTGCCAAAAGAAGGAAGACCATTAACTGCGGAACGAAGCTTGTCCGAAGAACACAGGGCGGCAGGGTTCCGATTTTATCCCGACCAGTTTAAGGGCGAAGGATTTTTTGTGGCCTGCTTTATCAAAAAGGAAGGTCCGGGAACGCTTCGCATGAAAAATTCCACCCTTAAAAAGGTCAGTTCGGCAGAAAAAGAACTTCTTGAAAAATTCATTCGGCCGGACCGATTTACTTTCTTCCGCCATAACGATAATATACACTTCATCCACAGGGACCACGAAACACTACTGGGAAATTTGCAGCAGCGCCTGTACATCCGCAACGCAGGAACTATTGCCGGGAAGATCGTGCACGGTGAACTCGTTCCCGATCACGCGCTGGCCATGAGTATCTTCCTGGAGGCTGAAGTGCCCCGCGTTAATGTGGACAAAGCGACCGCACTAAAATATTTGGGTCGCGAGGACATTAAGCTTTCCTCTTCATCGCCAGGGTGGATAGTGATCTGCTACGAGGGCCATCCTTTAGGCTGGGCAAAAGTTTTACCGAACCGCGTGAATAATTATTACCCGAAAGAATTAAGAATTTTAAAATCCTTAGATTAGAACACATGTCGTTTCGCTTGCGTTTTTGCGTAATTATTCCATTCATTGCCTGCTTTCATTTATGCAAGGCCGATAATACCGTTGATTCATTGAAAAAGCTGATCGATGCGCACCCGGCCGAAGACACCGTGAAGGTCGACCTCTATAATCGCATTTCGCACCGGTATAAGCTGCTCTCGGAATATGAAAATGCGGGGAAGAACGCACAAAAGGCAAAAGCGCTTGCCGAAAAACTCGGCTATGATGCGGGGTTTGGAGATGCGCTTATCAATTTAGGCACCGTGGAACTTGATAAATCGAACTACCAGGAAGCGATAGGTCTTTTTGAGCAGAGTATTGTAGCCAACAAAAAAGCCGGAAACCACGAGGGGATCGCTACAGGCCTGCAGAACAAGGGCCTGGTGCTGCAGGAGATCGGTGACCTGGATGCCGCTTTAGAGTGTGCGATGCATGCGCTTGAAGAACTGAAGAACGCTTCTTCCTCCACGCATGTGCTGATCCCGGTGATCATCAACATCGGCAACATACGAATGAAAAAAGGGGATTTTCCGGGGGCACTCGATTATTATTTCAAAGCGCTGAAAGAAATCGAGAAAGAGAAGAACGAAGGCGATATCACCGTGATCTATAATAATATTGCAGGAGTTTACCAACGGCAGAATGATTTCGAGAATGCCATTGTTTACACCGAAAAATCATTACATATCCGGGAGAAGAACCACGACCGGAAAGGCGTTTCGCAATCCTATAATAACCTGGGAAATATTTATGCCCTCCAAAAGAACTTTACGCTTGCGCTGGATTACCTCAACAAAGCGTACACGATCCGGAAAGAGCTGGGTCTGAAAAGAGGAATGGCATCCACCCTGGAGGGATTGGCGGGTGTTTATTCTGAACTGGGACAATACGACAAGGCCATCGAGATCCACCTACAGGCCAGGTCCATTTACGAAGAGATAGGAAATAAAGACGGAATAGTGGACTGCATTTATAACCTGGGACTGACGTATTTCCAAAAAGAAGATTTTAAAAAAGCCCTCGAATGTTTTCTGCATACGCTCGACCTGTCAAAGCAAAACCAATTGCTTGAGTACATATCATCCGCCAACCAGAGCGCCAGCGAATGCTATTCCAAGCTAGGGGACTGGAAAAATGCGATGTCCTATTACAAGAATTATATCGTTACGCGCGACAGCATGTACAACAAGGAGAACACGAAAAAGATCGTTCAGTCGCAAATGACGTACGAGTTCAGCCGCAAGGAAGCGCTGGCCAAGGCCGAGCAGGATAAGAAAGATGCGCTGGCCGATAGTGATCGTCAAAAGGAACGTTTCATTCGCAATACACTTATCGGGGGCGTGCTGGTGGTATGCGTTTTTGCTTTGTTCGTGCTGCGCAGTTATCGCCAGAAAAGAAAAGCGAACGTGCTGCTGGAAGAACAAAAGAAAAAGATCGCGCAGCAAAAAGAACTGGTGGACGAGAAGAACAAGGAGATACTCGACAGCATACATTATGCACAGCGCATCCAGGCCGCGATTCTTCCCCCGGGCGATGAGTTGCGCAGGTCCTTTCCCGAAAGCTTCCTGCTTTTTCTTCCCAAAGATATTGTGAGTGGTGATTTTTACTGGGTGAGCGAAAGAGAGGAATTCATTTTTTATGCAGTGTGCGATTGCACGGGGCACGGTGTTCCCGGGAGCTTCATGAGCATGCTGGGCACCGCACTGTTGAATGAAGTTGTGAATGAGAAAAAGATCACGGAGCCAGCCGACATCCTGGACATGCTGCGTGTGAAGATCATTCTTGCTTTGAAACAAAGAGGAGTAAGTGGTGAGAACAAGGACGGCATGGACATGTGCCTGGTGCGGATCAACAAACAAAAAACGGAACTGGTTTATGCCGCAGCGAATAATTCTCTTTACCTCGTGCGCAACGGTGAGCTTACCGATCACAAGGGCGACAAGCAGCCGGTGGGAATTTCGGGTGGGAACAGCATGCAATTCTCCCAACACTGCCTGTTGTTACGGCAGGGTGATTGTATTTACGCCTTTACGGATGGTTATGCCGACCAGTTCGGTGGACCTAAAGGAAAAAAATTCAAGTACAGGCAGCTCGAGGAATTACTGGTATTGAACGCAAGCCGGGGCATGAATGAACAGAAGGAGATACTTGAAAATAAATTTCTAAGCTGGAAATCCGATCACGCGCAGGTTGATGATGTGTGTGCTATCGGAATAAAAATTTAAATCACTTCACTATTCTTTCGCGCAAAGCGTAAAGGGCCACAGAGAATTTTTTGACGTCCTCCTCGCTCATCTTCGGAAGGATGAGCGTTTTCAACACGGTGATCTCTTTAAGCAAGTCTGCATAATCATTGTTGGCGGGGAATTTTCCCAGGTCCTTTTCATATTCTTCCAGGATGTCCTTTTCCTCCGGTAACCTCTTTTGAATGGCTCCCGGCTTCCCTGTTTCCCCGTCCTTGCAAAAAATATACAGCGCTTCAATGTTAGCACCAATATTCACAATTAGCCCGAGCTCCTTCCTGTTCTTCTCCTCCAGCAGTTCATCAGTGTAAAAATTACGTTCAGAAAGTATGGAGTAAATGCTGTCGGCATTATCCTTATTTGCCTGGATGCGTTTGTTGGAGCTGATATCGAGATACGGAACACCCAGTTCGCTATACATCTTTGCCACCACGTCCAGGTGCTTTGAGAATTCCGCTAGCTGTTCATTGATGAGCGCGTACAGCATGTCCTCGTAATAGATCCCGCAATTAAGTTCTTTACTTAAGGT
>DATDFI010000171.1:0-3918 GCA_036522695.1 Bacteroidia bacterium
AGTATTTACTACCTGCTTAAACGCCACGTACACGGGATGCGTTTGTTGCTCCAGTTTGGGGTGTTGGGTGCAATCACCCTCCAGGTGATCTACGTTAGCTCCATGCTTTTTTCGCGGAAGCAAAGAACGCTGTAGAAATTCTTATTTTGCAGTGTAATGAAAGCAAACCTGCAGAAGTTCCTCCTGTTAATGTCCTGCCTCGCCATTGCGGGTGAATGCGTTTCCGGGTATTTTGTTTATCAGGGCGGGCATGCGTTTAATTCTTCACTGGGTATGTGCGGCATGCGCTGGAACGAATTGGAACCCGCCTACCATCTTTACCTTTTCGGGATGGCGCTGGCTTGTACGCTTTTTGTTTCCCTTCCTTTCATTTATTCAGCGCAAGCACATCATGCGGGCAATTCCCGCCTGGTGGACGAGCATTTTACAAAACTCAAAACTGATGACAACTCAAAAAATGTTTTTGTGAAAGTTTCGGGCCTGTTATCCCTGCTGGCCGGTCTTCTGCTGTTGTATCTCATCAGCCGCAGCCTCTTCTTTCTTTTTTTAAAACCGCACCGGGACCGTTTCCTGCTGCAGGCGCTTATGCTGGCCGGTGTGCTGACCCAGGTCCTGTATATTTCCCGCGAGTTATTTTCCCCGGAACGAAAAGAGCTTTAAAGGACGCCTCGGGCGATTTTACTAAGTTTGTGGCTCGTTTTTACAATGAGGTCCCGTCTTTCTCTCATACTTTTCTTTTTTGTCCCGGTCATCGCCATCACCGCACAGGATAAGGCCGATAGCCTCGAAAAATTATTGCCCGGCACCAGCGATACCGCCAGGCTTCATTTGCTCCTGCGCATTGGCCGCGCCTACAACAACGTAAATCCCACTACCGCTTCTTCTTATTATTCGCAGGCGCTCGAGCTGGCACTTACGCTCTCTGATTCGGACGGAGTGAAAAGCAGCCAGCGCGGACTCGGGCTCTCCACTTTTTTACGCGGAGATTACCTGCAGGCCATTGAGCATGAGAAAAAAGCGTTGTCGGTAACCGGCAGTAAACCCGATCCCATTTCGGAAGCAGACACATACACCATTATTGGTATGAGTGATTTCAAGTTGGGAAAAGTGGACCAATCCATTGAGATGTATAAGAAGGCGTTAAAGATCTACCGTGAGCAAAATGACGTGCAGAGAAGTTCGATGATCCTGAATAACATGGGAAGCTTGTATTACCAGCAAACCCGATACAAGGAAGCATTGGACCTCTTTCTTCAATCCAAACCACTGAAGGAAAAAGTGGGTGACAAAAAAGGATTAGCCTCTATCAATATGAATATCGCTACGATCTACACTTCGTTCGACAGCATGGAGGTCTCCCTCAAATATTATCAATACGCCCTGGATTATTACCTGCAAAAAAATGATTCGCTTGGCATGGCAGGTTGTTACAGCGGGATGGGAACGGATTACCTTAAGCTGAAAGATTATAAGACCGCTTTCGGTCTGAAGCAAAAAGCGCTAGAGATCGCGCGTGCGATCGGGGATAAAAGTATGGTCTCGCACGTGTTGAATGATTTCGGGGATATTTATTCATTGCAAAATGATTTTCCGAAGGCGGAACAGTTTTTAATGGAAGCATTGGGAATGGCAAAGGAAACAAAGGATATCTTTCAGCTGGTGCAAACGTATTCTTCCCTGGTTAAACATTATAAAAGAAAGAATGACCTGGCTTCGGCACTCAAGTATACGCAACTCCTTTCCGCTTCGGAAGATTCGCTTTTCAATGAAAAGAATTCGCATGTGCTCTCTGAAATAAAATCACGTTACGATGCCGAGCAAAAACAATCGGCCATTGACATACTGAAAAAGGACCGCGAGCTGGACGAGGTGAGGGTAAAGAAGAACGATACCTGGAGGGCCGTACTCTTTCCCGGCCTCGCCCTTTTTATTTTGGTAGTGATCGTCCTTTTGGGTAGGAATGAATTGAAAAAACGGACCAGCCGTGCTTTACAGGTGCGCAACGACCTGCTTTCGCAGCAGGATAAGGAGATCACGGAAAGCATTGAATATGCATTGAGCATTCAACGTTCCATGCTGCCTTCGCATGAGTACATTTCAGGTTATCTAAAGGAATTTTTTGTGCTCAATAGGCCCAAGGACATTGTGAGCGGTGATTTCTATTTTTTTGAAGCCATCGGTGACCGGGTCGTATTTTCGGCTGTGGATTGCACGGGGCATGGTGTGCCCGGGGCCCTGCTTTCTTTTTTAGGCATGGACATTTTGCGTGAAGCGGTGCGTAAAAAGAACATGAATGATCCTGCAGGGATTCTCGGTTTTCTCGATCACCAGGTGAACCAGCGCCTGCGTCAATCAACCGACAGTGAAAGCGTAAGCGATGGCATGGACCTCGCTTTATGCTCGATCGATCTTAAAACGCGGGTATTGAAATATGCCGGGTCATTCAACCCGGCCTGGATCATCAGCAATGGAAAACTTGAAGAGATCAAACCAGATAAGCACGCTATCGGTTCGAATCCTGATGACAAGGCCGACACCTTCACTTCGCATGAGCGGCAATTAAAACCGGGCGACTGTATTTATATTTTCAGTGACGGGTATGCCGACCAGTTCGGTGGTCGGGCCGGAAAAAAATTCAAATACAAACCATTGCAGCAACTGCTGCTCGATATTCATCACAGGCCGATGCATGAACAGCAGCGTGTGCTGGATGACGCTTATCAAAACTGGAAGGGAGATCTTTTCCAGGTGGATGACGTACTGGTAATAGGAGTAAGGATATCATGAAAGTGAGTGTGAAATATATTTTGTTATCGTTGGTGATGGCTTGTATGTTGTCGCAGGTTGCGTTCGCGCGATCGGGAAGGATTGACTCGCTTAAAAAGGTGCTTGATCACACCGACCTGGCGGATTCGGTGCGTTACCATGCCTTGCTTGATTATTTTGAAGCTGTGCGTTTCAGCGATCCGCTTGCTTCGCTGGCCAGTGCCAAAGAAGCAAGAAGTATTGCGGAACGTGACGGCAATAAGAGAAGACTGGCAGCAGCTTATTCCAAGTTGGGGCTCATCTATGGTGATCTCTCACGTTTGTCGCAGGCCATCGAGAACCAGCTCACCGCGCTTCGCATTTACGAGGACCTTGGCGATACACTGCAGATCGCGGGGATGCAACTCAATGTGGCGATCGTTTATGAGAAGCAGGGACAATATGCGCAATCTACTGCCTGGTTAATGAAGGCGCTCGAAAATTTCAAGCGCAAGAAAAGCCGGATTGGCGAAGCCTACGTTTATAACAATCTCGCCATTATTTCACGCCACCTGAAGCACCCGAACGAGGCGTATGATTATTATATAAAAAGCCTGGCCATAAAGGAGGAACTGCACGATAGTGCTTCACTTGGTAACGGTTACCTGAATATGGGATTGATATGCGAGGACAAAGAGGATAAGAAGAAGGCGATGGAATATTACAACAGGGCCCTTAAAATGTATTCGGCCATTCGCAACATCAGGGGTTTTGCCGGTGTGTATAATAATATAGGAACCTTGCTCATCAATGAAGGGAAGCTCGATGCCGGCCGGGATACGCTGCTAAAGTCGCTTCAGTTCGCACAGGCTGTTCGCTCCAAAGAGGATGAGCAGGAAGCACATCTCAATTTATCGCATGTGTACGAGTTGCTGAAAGATTATGCTGATGCGCTGAAGCATTATGATCAGTACCGCGATTGCAAAGATTCGATACTGAACGAGAACGGTGCAAAACAGATCGCGATGTTGCAGGCCGTTTACGAAACGGACAAAAAGGACAGGGAATTCGAAGCCTTGCAGAAAGATCACCTGATAGCGGAAGGCCTTATCTGGAAGGGAAGGATCATCGTGATCGGGATAGTGGCGGGTATTGTGCTGGTCATCGTTTTGC
>DATDFI010000172.1:0-4180 GCA_036522695.1 Bacteroidia bacterium
ACAAGCGCAGCGCATATCTGTATAAGGACAAATACAGCAAAGGCGGTAAGCTTATTTGCGGGCCGTTCTGGGATTTTAATTCGGCATGGTACAATGTGCACGCCTGCGGTTTTGATGTGGATACCGGCTGGGCTTATCCCATGACCTGCTGGGTGAATGCGAGCTACCCTGTGCCCTTCTGGTGGACGCGTTTGTTGCAGGATTCCATTTGGACGCGCGACTTGAAATGCCGCTGGACAACTTTACGTTCAACCATTCTCGATACCACTTTACTTTTTCACGAGATCGACAGCATGGCAACGTACACGCAAGTTGCCGCCACCCGGCATTACGCGCAATGGAATTTCAACCTGAGCTGGCAGGCCGAAGTTGATTCATTAAAATGGTGGATCACCAAACGCACTGCTTGGATGGATGCCAACATGCCCGGCAATTGCTGGAACCTGGGCACGGGTGATGATCAAAGCTTTGATAATTTATTTCACCTGTATCCTAACCCTTCACCGGGAAATACCAAACTCGAATTCTTTTTAGCAGGGGAATGTGAAATGGAGATAGAAGTTTATGATATAACCGGAAGGCAAATAAAAGATCTCGGAAAAAAACTTTATTCGCCCGGAAGCAATGCGGTGGACCTTGACGTTTCGCAGATCCCTGCGGGATCGTATTTCATCAAAGTTGACAATGGAAATTTAAGGACGGTGAAGAAACTGGTAGTGGTAAGATAAAAATGTAACCGATCTTTCCCTGTTACGTAAAACCGGCTTTTATGACTCAAATGAGGAAGGCCGGTTTTCTTTTTTTAATGCTCGTTCCGATCCTGGCAAGTGCAGGAGAAAAAGATTCTCTTCTCCAAATTCTGAAAAAAGCAAAAAGCATTGAGGGTGAATACATCGGGATTACGGCTGACAAAAGCGAGGTCTATAAAGCCGCTTCCGAACTTTGGAATATTTGTTCGGAGAAAGAACTCGTGAAGCTCACCGGAAATAAAGACCCCGAAATAACATGTTATGCCTTTCTCGGGCTGCTCAAAAAAAATGCAGACCCCCGCTTATTGGAAGAAATTGTATCGAAGCATTCAAAGGACCTGCAGCGAACGCAAATGCACAACGGCTGCATCGAATGGCCGATCACGGTCAAAGATTATATGGAAATGATGTTACACAATTTTATGCTTGATCCGGGGATCAAACAGCAACTCGATTCACTCTACATCAATGGAAAATGATCACTGCACTTCCATTTTCCCGTTCACCACGCTTCCATTCTTTCCCTTTACCGTGAACAAATAAATTCCCGGAGCGAGATCACCATTATTCACCGGGATATTCCTGCCATTCACATTTTCAAGGCGCGCAACTTCCCTACCGCTAATGTCGGTAAGAATAAGTTCAGCATCACGAACATCATTTTTCAACTGTATCGTAAAATGATCGGTGGAAGGATTTGGAAATATTTTTACTGAATTTCCAGCGAGTTCATTCACACCAAGCGATCCGTTCCATTTGTACATTCCGCCCGTTGTAACATTCGCATTCCACCCGCCCGAATAACCCGTGGAAAGATTTTGAAATTGTACCACTGTATGATCAAGCGAATCCAGCGGGGTCCAGTTCAAGCCGTCATCCGCACTGAATGATGAACCTCCGTAGCCAGTGGTGACAAAAACTCCGGGAGAGCCGGGCGCAAAACACATTCCGTAATCGTACAATAAGCCGTTAAAAGCAACATTGGTCCAGGTCGTTCCTCCATCGGTGGTTTTTTGCAGGGCCAAACCCGTTGCATCCGATATCAAACCGGTATTGGCATCTTTGAAGGCTATCATCAGCACTTGCGAAAGCCCGCTTTGTGAAACGGTCCAGTTCAATCCTTTGTCTATTGATTTATACACGCGTCCCGCATTGGTCGCAAACCAAATGGTATTTCCGGAAACAGAAAATACACCATCCTGTCCCCATTCCCCGTTAAGATTTGCAGGAATATTTCCCTGTGGAACACGTGTCCAGGTGGTCCCGCCATTGCTTGTTGTATAAAATTCCCAATAGCCACCGTTCGAATCGCCTACCGCCAAACCCTCGTTAGCGTTCCAGAAATAAATAAGATCACCGTAGCCATACGCTCCCGAAAAAGCAGAAGGCGTTTGCTGGTTCCAGGTCACACCACCATCTGCAGTATGATAAATTCCTCCGCCTCCATTGTTGAGATCGTCCAGCGTGACCCAGGCATTATTTTGATCGGCCCCATATATACAGGAAATGTACGAGCCGGTTGAATTCGGGATAATGGAAGCTGACCAGGTAGTGCCTCCATTGGTGGTGCGCGTAAAATAACCGCTGATGTTGCTGAAAGTGGAATCATAAGCGGCTGCCCATACCACGTTGCTGTTCACCACCGAAATGCTGTTCACTTCCATATCGGGAGTGGAAAAACCGGAGGCCTGCTGCATCCATTGTGCGCTGGCCGAAAGGCAAAAAAGGGAAAAGGAAAAGAGTAAGGATCGTTTCATGTGGAATGTTTTGATCTTAACAAATATATTCCATCGGCATTTAAAATCAAAAAGGGGAAAAAGTTCCGCATGAATTATTCGTGCGAAACCACTATTGCGGTTTAATTTTGCACGGATCAAAAAAAAGAAAAAATGGCTGAACGAAAAATAGCACTTGTGACCGGGGGAAACAAAGGGATAGGTTTTGAGGTGTGCAGGCAGCTTGCCGAAAAAGGGTTTGCGGTGATCCTTACTGCCCGGGACGAAAAGAAAGGTAAGAAAGCAACTTCCGAACTCGCTTCCGGAAAAATGGAAGTGATCTTCCAGCAACTGGATGTAAGCGATGCGAATAGCATTGAGCAAGCAAAAGAATTTGTTGCGAGCACTTTCGGCCGGTTGGATGTGCTGGTAAATTGTGCCGGCATTATTGTGAACAGTGCCGACAGTACCAAGGTAAAGCTTGAAGAAGTGAAAGAAACTTTCGAAACCAATTTCTTTGGGATGTTTGCCGTGAGCCAGGCCTGTATCCCGCTCTTGAAAAAAAGCCATGATGCACGGATCATCAACTTCTCCAGCGGGATGGGCTCGCTTAACGAACCGGGCGGAACGCATTTCGCTTACCGCACTTCCAAAACAGCGGTGAACGGTTTAACAGCCGTAATGTCCGTTGATCTTGCCCCGCACAACATCAAGGTGAATTGCCTTTGTCCCGGGTGGGTGCGCACAGATATGGGCGGAAAAGGCGCGCCACGATCGGTTGCCGAAGGGGCAGACACTGCCGTATGGCTCGCCACTGCCGATAATATCCCCACAGGCAAAATTTTCCAGGACCGCAAGCAGATCGAGTGGTAAGAAGAAAGTTGTCCCGGAGGGATGCCTTCGGTATTGGTTGTTGGATCATTGACAACTGGCAACTAATACTATCTTTATCAAAAACTCTTGCTTATGAAAATAGCTGTTCTCGGCACCGGCAATGTAGGAAATACCATAGCCACCAAACTTATTCAACTTGGTCACGAGGTAAAAATGGGCTCACGCACTGCCAATAATGAAAAGGCAGGCGCCTGGGTGAAAAGCATGAACTCACCCAAAGCTTCGCAGGGAACTTTTGCAGAAGCAGCTGCATTCGGGGAGATGATCTTCAACTGCACGAGCGGTGCTGCCTCGCTTGAAGCGCTAAAAACCGCTGGAGAAAAAAATCTTGACGGTAAAATTTTACTCGATATTGCCAACCCGCTCGACTTTTCGAAGGGCATGCCTCCCACGCTTACTGTTTGCAATACCGATTCATTGGCGGAGCAAATTCAGCGCGCATTCCCCGGTACAAAAGTGGTGAAGACGCTCAACACCATGAACTGCAAACTCATGGTGGATCCCACACTTGTTAAAGGCGAGCACGATGTGTTTTTATGCGGCAATGATGCCGATGCGAAGAACAAAGCTGTGGAAATACTGAAAAGTTTCGGCTGGAAAAGCCCCATCGACCTGGGCGATATCACCGCGGCACGCGGAATGGAAATGATACTGCCCATCTGGTTACGCATTTATGGCGCCAACAAATCGCCCAACTTCAATTTTAAAGTGGTGAAGTAAATTTTCCCGGGCCGGCCCTTGTTAAATCCTAAATCATACCCTCACTCCTATCACGCAGATGTCGTCAACCTGGAGCAGGTTGACGACATCTGCGTGATAGGA
>DATDFI010000173.1:0-2179 GCA_036522695.1 Bacteroidia bacterium
ACCCGGAGCGGATATGAAAGCCCGAATGCTCCGGGCGATCCTAAAACTTCCGTTCGTAATTATCCCGCACGTATTTATTAATGTAAGTTGCCAGCCCGCTCCCCGCTTCCGCAAGCTCCTTCATTTTTTCAACGTGCGTACGACCGGGTGCGCGGTGCGAATAGCGGTATGTTTCCCCATCTGAAAATTGAACATCAATATGATCTGCGCTGATCGAATATTTTCGAACGCCTGATGTGCCGCTGAGGTTTTTGTATCGCGTCACTTTTTCTCCTCCACGTTATCCTTCAGCTCGAAGTATAACTTTTCGCAGGCATTGTCGGTGCAGCGCGTGATCTGCAGTTTACCTCCTGTGATCTTTGCTTTTATACCGTGCATGGTGGTGACCTGCCCACCGATCACGATGGCCACGCGATGACCCAAATACTTCCCGGTGAAGCGTTCCAGGTCATCCCCGCTCGCTTTGGTAAGGTTCAGCATCAGTTTGGTGTTATTACGCTCTTCGTGGTAAGCAGTATCGGGTGGAGCGCTCAGGCGGATGGGAACATATTCATCTGTATCCAACACTACTCCTCCTGTTCTCATATCAGCCGAATCTAGAAAATCGGGATTGATCTTTGTAAAGTACCCGCTCTTATTCACGGTACCCACTAAGTAGATCCCATCTTCCAGTTTGCCATTGTGGAGGGCGTGAACCTGGGGTACGAAACCGGAGGAGCAGGCGATGAGGAAGAGAAGAAGGATGGAGAGGAGGGGTTTCATTTCTTATTTGTCTTCAAATCCCGTATCAACTTCGGTCGCATGAATTCTAATGGTTTTCAAATCGGCCAGTACTGGCGTTTTTTCATAAAACTTTTCTAAATCCTCGAATGTAATCCATCTTGATCCCAGCAAATTTGCATTAAACATTTCTTCAAAAATATTATGGGTAATACATCTCCCTTTTAAATCCTCCTTGTCAATTTTACTATTTCGCTGCCTCAATTTTAAAGCTGCGCAAATTGGCAAGTGTATTCCACTAGTTTTAAACTTGCTATGAACATCTTGAATCCGATCAGTAGGCCTTAAGAACGCGGAACAGTAAGGCATTCGATAATCCTCTGAGTAACTATTCCCCGCTTGATTGTGGCAGTAACCAGGAATGCACAAATGCGAATTTAGTTTTTCAAGTTGGTCCGAAACACTTCCTTTTGAAAAGTAAATTGTCTTTTTATCCCAAACTTTATATTGAAGATGGGCAAAACGCGCCAGCTTCCTTTTCAAATCATGCTGCTCATAAATTAAATCTGCCCCTAGAATTTGTTCTCCTTTATCTGGGTGAAGAAGTCTAAGCCTTAACCTTCTTCCTGTTGGAAGCTTATAATCTACATGAAGCATATTGGGGTCCTTATAAGGATCAAACATGTCGCCACGAGTTGCCAAGTAAACGTCATGTGTAAGCATTCTCCCTTCAGCTACTTCTCTTTCTCTAAAAGTCTTTTTCGCGGCTAAATAACTCGAAAGCTTCTTTTTTGTGAGTTTAGTGTTTTTCTTTTGTGTTGAATTCAGCAGCCCCCTCAGTCTAGCCACTTCCTTATCTATAACATCAATAGGAGTAACAATATTTGTGTCAGTTGAAAGTATATCGGCTTCTTCTCGCAATTGCCTGACAAGATCACTTTCGTTTTTACTAGGCAAAAGTTTGCATAAATGCCTATACAATACTGGGCTCAAGCGATGGACAATATCAAATGAATTTTCGTACGTATAAGGTTGTTTTGTTTTAAGGGCGAGTGTTATACATTCTCTTACTGCACTTAACACCTGAAATGCCACATTTCTCTTGGTGTCGTCATCAACATTATCATCTTCAAAATATTCCATCTGTTTAACTAAATAATTTCATAAAAAATACAAAGACTCTAATAACCCACTCTACACTTTTCGTCCCCCCGTTTGGCAGATCGCTCAGGGGTGACAGCACTCTCCTTTCTTAAAAAAAACGTGAGACCCATTTTTACACAGATCTCACGTTCCAACTATTTAAATTTTATTCTCAATAACATGAGACCAGATCTCTCAGTTCTCACGTCTCATATCTCACGTCTTACTTCTTATCATCCTTCACTTCCTCAAAGTCCACATCCGTCACCTCACCATCCTTGCCACCGGTATTATTTTGCTGGTTGTTATCGGCAGT
>DATDFI010000174.1:0-2266 GCA_036522695.1 Bacteroidia bacterium
TCCTTGCCTTACTACTTACGTTAGTGTTTTCGACTTCGTACAGGCACCAGGGTCCCCTGGGCGGGCTGCTACTCTTCTTCCTCATAATTTTTCTTGCCACATGGGCAGGTCAGCTCTGGATTAGCCCGATAGGACCGCTCATGTTAGGCATTGCATGGGGACCGCTTGTATTCGTAGCCTTTCTGTTTGCCATATTGCTGATGGCACTTGCAGCCGGGAATCCAAAGCCGGCAAAAACAAATAACGCCTCCGAGGCAGTGAACGAAGGCCCTGTAGTGGCTATTGGAATGTTCTTTTGGTTCCTGCTTGTAATTCTTTTAGTGGCCATTGCCGTGGGCTACTATCGCCACCCTGAAAAGCCGCTTATTGCTGAATAAAGTAAAGTGGTTTAGCGTCTTACAAACTTATTTCTTCCCTCCTATTTTATCACGAAGCTTCGAATAATCCCTCTCGAATATGTTCAGGAGTTTTTCTTTGTGATATTCCAGCGCTTTATTGGCCGGACCATTCATGGTTTGCCCGCGATAGCTGAAGCGGCTGCCGTGGCAGGGGCAATCCCATGACCTTTCCACGCGGTTCCATTTTACAATGCAACCGAGGTGCGTGCAGTCGGCACTCACAAAATGCATCTCGTCCTTCTCATCCCGGTATACCCCGTATTTTTTTCCCTCCCAGGTGATCACTTTCCCATTCAGCTTTTCAATATCAAAAAGTTCATTGGGCCCGCCAACCTGCTTATTGCGATAGTAAGAGATCATATTGCCCACTAACTCCTTGAACATCGTAACCCCGGCAGTCAACAGTTTCAGGCGCGAAGGATCGTAAATATTTTCCCAATCGTTCTTTATGCCATTGATCAGGTCGCTGATCAGCATTCCCGCAATAGTGCCGTGTGTCATTCCATTCCCTGAATCACCGGTAACGATGTACACATTTCCCTTATCATGAGGGTTACGCCCGATGTAGCCCATAGAATCCATAGGCTCCATTACCTGCCCCGACCATTTTGAAACAATATCTTCAATTGGAAAGTGTTCTTTTGCCCAATTCACCAGGAGTTGGAAACGGTCCACCGGCTTCCCATCTTTTTCAGGCAAACCCACCGGGTGATCTTCTCCACCGCAAATGAGCAGGTCGTATTTATCGTTGTATTCTTCGAGCCGCACATAATGATAAGGCGGGATATCGCTGTTCAAGTCAAAATCCCCGGTATCCCACCATAACACATCGGGCAGCGAACCTTTTTTCACCTTTGCCCCGATCACGTAAGTGCGCATTGGATACTGCTTGAGGTGAATGCTGAAGCGATCGTTCACCGGTGTGTTGGTGGCCACCACTATGTGATCAGCAGAGATCTTAAACCCGCTCTCGGTCACTATACCGGTATGGTCGATCTCTTTGGCGTGTGTATGCGTAAACAGGATGCCGTTGTATCTTTCAATTGCATCACACAATCCTTTTAAATAGCGCATGGGATGAAAACGCGCCTGGCGCGGGAACTCGAGTGCCGGTCCGTAATATTGTTTTACACCCGGTGGACCTTCCACCAATGAGATCTCTATGCCGGCTTTGCGTGTGGCGTCAAATTCCTTTTTAATGGAATTCGCATTGTCGCTGGGGTGAAGGAATAAATAACCGGGGACCCGTTTAAAATCGCAGTCGATCTTTTCCCGCTTAACCGCATCTTCAATAAAATCAATGGCAGCAGCATGACTTTCGGCAATGAGTTTTGTTTTTTTCTCCCCGAACATTTTGAACAGGCTATAGTAACGATCATCGAGGGCGGTTACCAGGTGTGCTGTAGTCCTGCCTGTTTCACCGCTTCCAATGTACCCGTCTTCCACGAGGACCACCTGCCTCCCGGAGCGTGCAACAGCATACGCCACCGATAAGCCTGCGATGCCTCCCCCGATTACAAGCACATCCGTGCTCATATCGTGGTCGGGCTTTTTGTACGACATGGCCTGCATGGTATTCACCCAGTAAGAAATGTTGCCGCCTGAGGTGATGGTTTCGTTAGAATTTTCCCCGCTGTTCATATCCTTGTTTTATATTTCTTACTGCAAAAACAATTCCCTCCCTCAGCACGAGCGGCCTGAATTCATTTTCGGATACTGACGTGGAAATTTTTCCCCGAAAGAGGGAGAACACAAGCGATTTTACAGGAAGGGAGTCTTAATTAATTCTCATTTGAGCCTTTGTAAAAGGACTGATCCATCTCACTCCGAATAATGTAACGTAAATAAGGCATAATAAAAAACCCCGC
>DATDFI010000175.1:0-4841 GCA_036522695.1 Bacteroidia bacterium
AATCCTCCAGTTCAGCAAAATTCGGGAGGCAAGGGAGGCAACACTGTTACGCCTAACGGGAAAGGCGGCAACACTACAACAACAACAGGAAAAGGTGGATAAATTTGAAGTAGCGGGATGACCCCGCAAAAACAAAAAAGCTCTTTCGGAAACGGAAGGGCTTTTTTGTTGTTGGTTGTTGGTTGTTGGTTGTGCCTTGTCAGTTCGCAGGACCAGCAACCCACAACTAACAACTCCCAACTTACCAGAATTTTATTAGCTTTGCTACCCTTAATAAAAAGGATATATGGCCAATAAAAAAATAGTGGAATTGCTGGGCGCTAATGCCGATAACTTGCTGAAGCACACCTGCAATACCATTTCAAAGAAAGACCTTCATCAACCCGGTCCCGACTTTGTTGACCGCATTTTCAAGATC
The DNA here is from genome assembly GCA_036522695.1 of Bacteroidia bacterium. Taxonomy (GTDB): domain Bacteria; phylum Bacteroidota; class Bacteroidia; order JADZBD01; family JADZBD01; genus DATDFI01. The sequence goes on from DATDFI010000175.1 coordinate 419, forward strand.
AGTAACCGCAGCCCAAAAGTGATCGCCAACCTGAAGAAGCTTTATAACAATGGCAGGCTGGGCAAAACGGGGTATCTTTCCATTCTGCCTGTAGACCAGGGCATCGAACACTCGGCAGGCGCATCGTTCGCACCGAACCCGGCTTATTTCGATCCGGAAAATATCGTGAAGCTTGCCATCGAAGGCGGTTGCAATGCTGTTGCCTCCACGTTCGGGGTGCTGGGAGCCGTTTCAAAAAAATACGCTGCTAAAATTCCTTTCATCGTTAAAATAAATCACAACGAGTTCCTCTCCTACCCGAATAAATATGACCAGATCATGTTCGGTACCGTTGAGGATGCGTATAACATGGGGGCTGCTGCCGTTGGCGCCACCATTTATTTCGGTTCTAATGAATCGTCAAGGCAAATTGTGGAAGTGGCCAATGCTTTTGCGCGTGCGCACGAATTAGGAATGGCTACCGTATTGTGGTGCTACCTGCGCAACAGCGGTTTCAAAAAAGACGGGGTGGATTATCACACTGCTGCCGACCTTACGGGCCAGGCCAATCATCTTGGCGTTACCATACAGGCCGATATCATCAAGCAAAAATTACCGGTGGGTAACGGAGGTTATAATGCTTTGAGCTTCGGTAAAACACATGCGAAAGTTTACAGCGAGCTCACTACCGATCACCCGATCGACCTTTGCCGCTACCAGGTAGCCAACTGCTACATGGGGCGTATGGGCCTTATCAACTCGGGTGGTGAATCAAAAGGAGCATCGGATATGGCGGAGGCGGTGACCACGGCCGTGATCAATAAGCGCGCGGGCGGGCAGGGACTCATCTCGGGCCGTAAAGCATTTCAAAAACCCATGAAGGAAGGCGTTGCGCTCCTGAATATGATACAGGATGTGTATTTGGATAAGAGTATTACTATTGCGTAGGCATTGGTTAAAAGTTATTCGTTAAAGGTTATTGGGAAACTTTTTTAACGAATAACAAATAACTTTTAACTTTTTCAAAAATGAGTTGGTTCAAAAGAATAAAAGAAGGCATCACCACTTCAACCAAAGAGAAGAAGGAAACACCGGAAGGTTTGTGGTACAAGTGCCCGGAGTGTAAAAAGATAACTCCCTCGGGAGAACATGCCGCCAATCTTTATGTTTGCCCGCATTGCCAGTACCACGAGCGCATCGGCTCGGCCGAATATTTCAGCATCCTTTTCGACAATAATGAATTCAAGGAACTGGATGCCGACCTTGTGGCCGGTGACCCGCTCAATTTCGAGGACACTAAAAAATACATCGATCGCTTAACGGCCACCATCAAAAAAACAAATTTAAGGGATGCGCTTCGTACCGGTCACGGCAAAGTGGAAGGCAATGACCTTGTGGTATGCTGCATGGATTTTTCTTTCATCGGTGGATCGATGGGTTCTGTGGTAGGTGAAAAGATCTCCCGCGCCATCGATTACTGCATCGCCAACAAAGTGCCGCTCATGATCATTTCCAAATCGGGTGGTGCGCGCATGATGGAGGCGGCTTTTTCGCTCATGCAAATGGCGAAGACATCTGCAAAACTCACCCTGCTTGCCGAGGCCAAACTGCCTTACATCTCTTTAATGACCGATCCCACTACAGGAGGCGTTACAGCTTCGTACGCCATGCTGGGTGATCTTAATATTTCAGAACCAGGTGCGCTCATTGGTTTTGCCGGCCCGCGCGTGGTGAAAGAGACCATCGGAAAAGATCTTCCCAAAGGATTTCAAACGGCCGAGTTCGTACTCGAAAAAGGCTTCCTTGATACCATCGTGGAAAGAAAGGACCTCAAAGCTAAGCTCGCTCTTATACTGAAGTTCTTCAAGAACTGAGGATTTTTTTTATTCTCAGTTCTTGCACTCAAGCTATTGCTTGATGAATTTTGTACCTGAAGAATTTTTACCATCCTCCTCTTCGAAACCGATCTTTTACAACCATTTTCAGACAAGGCCATGCAACTTTTGTTGCGCGGCCTTCATCTTATTTAGTGACCGCTTTTAAGATGGTACGACTTCGCGTATAGCGCGTTAACGTTTCGCGAAAGCAATGCATCATCAGAAAGAACAACTTCGCGACTGCATTTATTTTTAAATGAGTTTTTCAGGGAGGCCGTGTGTGCCATTGAAAACTCGTTGTGCAATAGTCGAGGTGATTTGTTAAATTTGTTATCCTTAACCCCTACCTATGCGAACACTCTTACGAATTTCATTCCTGCTTGCCCTGCCGGTTTTTATTTTCGCCAGCAGCAAACCCAAAAGCAAGGTCACTGAAAAATACAATGTGGCCATTTACAAAAGCAAGGCCTTCATCGAGAACTCGGGCCAGCTCACGGGCATTCCCGGCATAAATGGTGATGCCGTGTTCCAGGTGGATAACCCGGGCGAACAGATCATCTTCACCAAGCAAGGCGTGAGTTATTTATACCAGGTACCCGTTCCGAAAAAGAAAACTCCGTTGCGCAGCCTCTTCGGAAAAGAAAAAGAAGAACAGGAGAACGTTAAAGAAGAAATGGTGCCCCAGGAATACAACATCGTTTCCATGCAATGGGCTGCTGCCAACCCGGATGTGAAAGTGATAGCCGAAGACCCCATCAGCGAAATTTATTACGTGCGTAATTTCAATTCGGATGTTTCCTACAAATGCCGTGAGTTCAAAAAGATCACGTACAAGGATCTTTATCCCGGCATTGACGTGGAATATGTTTTTCACCCGCAAAACGGTTTAAAGTACACCATCACCGTTCATCCCGGTGCCGATGCTTCAAAAATTGCGATGATGTATTCCAACACTCAACCCAAGCAGGATGGTATAGGAAACATTTACATGAACACGGTGAAAGGGATCATCATCGATCACAAACCTGTTACAACCTGCAACGGAAAAAATATCCCTTCCGAATACATGTTCAGCGGTAAAACGGTAAAATTCCGCCTGGGCGATTACGATCACAACAGCGAACTCATCATCGATCCCTGGACCATCAGTCCCGGCTTCACAACATTGAACCGCGCTTACGATATCGTTCGCAATAATACTACCGGTGATCTTTTCGTATTCGGTGGTTATCCTCCTTATGAAGTAAAAAAACTCGACAACCAGGGAAATATCCAGTGGACATACGTAACCAATCCTTTATATGCCGGTCCGCAAAGCAATTATTATGGCGATATCGCGATCGATCCTTCGGGTGATGTTTATCTCGCTGCAGGTTGCTGCAGCCAAACCATCATCAAGATCAGCGGTGCCAATTCCAATCTCATCTGGCAACAACCAGGCTACTCCGAGCCCTGGCGTTTGGCATGGGACCCTGCAAACAACCGTTTGATCGCAGCGGGCTATGTTACTCCCGGTGGAGATAACCTTTGCGCCATCAATCCATCGAATGGTACGCTAATGACAAGCGGCACCATCATCGGGCCGGTGAACCAGGCCGAGATCCGTGCGGTGATCGTTGCATCGAATGGCGATATCCATTGCATTCACGTGAGTCAATACCCCACTACGCAGGCTTCCACCAATCGTTTAACAGGGAACACTTCGGCTTACGCCAATTTTTACAATGTGCAAAGCGATTATATGCTGGGCGAGATGGGCGCGTATTATGCATCGTGTGATAATACTTTGTATTGCCAGAGCGGGGATTGCTTTCACGGCATCAATGCATTGGCGGTAACGCCCAATTTCATTTACACTTTTGATGGTGATTCACTGTACAAGCGCGATATCACCACTGGCGCACAACTGGGAATGGTGGTGATCCCTAACGGCATTGGCCAATACAACAGCGGCATCGTGATCGATTCGTGCGGGAATATTTTTGTGGGCGGGCAAAATGCCGTTTACCAGTACGATTCCAATTTGAATTTGCTGAGTTCTCAAAACACCAGCGGTGCTGTTTTTGATCTTGTGGTGGGCGTTGCAGGCGAGATCATTGCCTGCGGAAACGGCTTCGTGCAGTCGCTCGTTTTCCCTTGCGGAAATTTCCAGGTGTTTGCGCAAAGCACCAACATATTGTGCAATGGCCAGTGCAACGGAACAGCTACAGCCAACCTTTTTGGCGGAACCCCTCCTTACACTTTTGCATGGACCAATGGTGATACCACACAGACGGCCACCGGCCTGTGCGCGGGGATTTATAATGTTACAGTAACCGATTCGGCCGGGAATACCTCCACGGCAACGGTAACGATCACGCAACCTTCTGCGCTTTCGCTCGGTGGTTCATCCACACAAACTCCCTGTGGTGCAAGTTTAGGAACGGGAACGGTTAATCCCACAGGAGGAACCGGCCCTTATACGTATTCGTGGAACACCACTCCCATGCAAAATACTGCAACCGCTAGCGGACTGGCTACAGGATCATACACGTGTTTTGTAACCGATGCCAACGGGTGCACAGCAC
>DATDFI010000176.1:0-5552 GCA_036522695.1 Bacteroidia bacterium
GATCGATACTTCTACCTGGCAGGTGTATACCAGTTCACTCAGCAACCTTCCTTATGCAATTGCCGATCCGCTGCGTTCCACCAATATGGAGTACGCGGCCGACAGCGCTTACCTGTATATAATAGGCGGTTTCGGGACAGATAGTGTTCAGAACCGTTTCGTGACATTTCCAACATTGACCGCGGTCCGCATCGACAGTACCATCGATGCGGTGATGAATAACACTTCACTTGCCCCTCACATCAGGCAGATCACCGATACCAATCTTCGTGTGTGCGGTGGAGAGATGAAAAAAATGAATGGCACTTATTACCTTTGTTTCGGGCATGATTTTGAAGGACGTTATGCCGACCCGCCCGTTCCCACATTCACGCAAGTGTATGCCAACCAAATAAAGAAATTCAATATTGCGGATAACGGCAATTCCATCAGCCTCACTAATTACACCGCGCTTACCGACACCGATAACTTTCACAGGCGCGACCTCAATCTTGTACCCGAAATAATGCCCAATGGCAACGAGGCGCTCGGTGCTTATGCCGGGGTTTTTCAGAAAACCGGGAATTATCCCTGGCGCGAGCCCATCACCATACAAAATAATGGTGTCACCGTGCACACCTACCAGCAAACCATGAATCATTACGGATGCATGAATATTCCTATTTATGATTCGGTTACTCAAAAAATGTTTGTCACTTTTTTCGGTGGGATAAGCCTGAACGATTATAACCCGCAAAGCAATACGATCACCCAGGATACACTCATTCCCTTCATCAGCGATGTCACTACGCTGAGGAAAGATCCGAACGGTTACATGGAAGAAACGGTGCTGCCCCTTCAGCTTCCCGGTTTGCTTGGCGCCAACGCCCTGTTCGTTCCAAGGACCGACATCATGGCCTATCAAAATGGTGTGATCCGTTTTCGGGACCTTCCCAATCAACGCACCCTGATCGGTTACATGCTCGGGGGCATCCGCGCAAGCGGAACGAACCTGCAGCCCACCTCTGCCAACGACACGGTTTATCGTGTGTTCATCACTCCCGATCTCGCTTTCGGAATCCACGATGAAAATTATTCCGTTTCGCTTTTTAATATTTTCCCGGACCCTTTTTCGGAAAATGCCCGCATCCGTTTCTCACTTTTAAAAGAGGAGGATGTGACGATCTCCGTTTATGATCTTGCCGGGCGGGTGGATGAATTAATAATGAAGAAAAAGTGCAATGCGGGGATCAGCTCTTTTGACTGGAATACTTCTTTGTCACCGGGAATGTACCTGGTGGAACTGTGTGCGGGAGGGTCGCGGAAGACGATAAAAGTTGTCATTCAATAGCAGCGCTCGGAATTTTGCATTACATTAGACCTTCCGAAAAAATCAGCATTATGAAGAAGAGAATTGCATTGGCATTTGTTGCGATCACCTGCATTGCTTTTATGTGGGACAACAGCCGCACGGCATATAGTAACGCTGCGGGCGCACCGGCCGGTTTCACGGGCGCACCGGGTGAGCAAACCTGCGGAACTTCCGGTTGTCATTCTTCCAGTCCTGTTACTCCTGTTCCAGGATGGATCACTTCCAATATTCCTCCCGGGGGCTATACACCGGGTGTAACGTATTCGATAACCGCAACGGCAACGTATAACGGTCGCAGCAAATTCGGTTTCCAGGTTTCACCCCGCGATGCCAACAATGCTTTGGCCGGAACTATGGCGATCACGAGCGGGCAGATGCAATTGGTGGGTGCGGGAAAATATATGACACATACCACTTCTGGAAATTCTTCGCCCAACACCAAGAGTTGGACCTTTAACTGGACAGCGCCAGCATACGGTACGGGTGCGGTAACTTTTTATGGCGCGTTCAACTGTGCGAATGGTGATGCTACCGATAACGGTGACCTGATTTACACCTCAACGATGAGTGTGCAGGAAATGCCCACGCAAGGCGTGGATGCGGGTGTGCACAACATCGTGTTCCCCTCACTGCTTGCTTGCTCCGGATCCTTTTCGCCCATCGTAAAACTGCAGAACTACGGAACGACAACACTCACTTCTGCAACCATCAATTATATGGTGGATGCGAATACACCTTCCACATTTGCATGGACAGGAAGCTTGAATACGTCAGGCTCCGCCACAATCACACTGCCTTCGGTTACTGTTACCAGCGGGGCTCATACTTTTAAGGCGTACACTACTTTGCCCAATGGCGGTAATGATACCCTTCCTTCGAATGACACGGCTTCGTCAGCATTCACTGCAACACTCACCGGAGCGAGCATGCCTTTCGTTGAGGGATTCGAATCCACTACATTTCCTCCCGCAGGGTGGAGAAGAGTGAATCCCGATAACGCAACTACATGGGCGAGGACCACTTCTGCAAAATATTCAGGTGTGGCCAGCGCTTATATGAATAATTACAATTACAGCTCGGGTGTGGGACAAAATGACGAACTCATCACGCCCCCGGTGGACCTCACCACTTCAACCGGCCCCAATCTTACATTCGAGGTGGCGTACCGTTTGTATACCAATCCTTCGAGCAACCCGAATTATTCCGATACACTTACGGTTTACATTTCAACTGATTGCGGTGTGACGTGGACCCAGCTTTACAAGAAATTCAGCACGGCTCTTGCCACGGCTACTCCACCGTATTCCACTTCGCAATTCGTTCCCACTTCTGCACAATGGAGAATGGAAACCATTTCGCTCACGCCCTATGCGTCCTGCAGTACAGCCTTGTTCCGTTTTGTTAACACCAGCTCGTACGAGAACCAGTTGTATCTCGATGACATCAACATAGCGAGCCCGCAGGGCGTGAATGAATTGAACGATGGATTGGCATTCGAATTATTTCCAAACCCCGCGAATGATGCAGCTGCATTGCAGTTCACCCTGCAGAATACTGCCGGGGTTTCAGTAAAGATCTACGATGTGAATGGGAGGGTGGTCAAGCAATGGAATTCGGCCGAGATGAGTGCGGGAGCACACAATGTTCCTTTCGATCTGAAGGAGCTTGGTGCCGGGATGTATTTTGTCCGTGTATCGGCCGGTGATAAAACAGGAGTGAAAAAGCTTTCTATCACACGCTAAAAGGAGTTTTTTTAAGACGAAGCTCTCGCAAAAAAGCGGGAGCTTTTTTTATTGTTTGATGTAGTAGTTGCTTACGGAACCAAGGGTGTCGGCAATGGGAAGATCGTAAATGATGAGCGTGTCGACCGTGCGATCAAGGATTTTCCCCTGTATATTTTCGTAATAACCGGCCTGGTAAAGGTGCACTGCAAAATCGAAACTGTTATCGCCCGCATTTGCCGTGAACTGCTCGAATTTAATCCTTCTCATGGGCTCGTTATAATAATGCCCATGATCGTTGAACTCGATGTTGATCTTTCCCTTTTTGAAAAACTCCATTGTGATCCAGGCATCGGCTTGCGGGTACCAGTTGTAAGTGGATGGGGTTGTATGCGGATTGTTAAACGTGGAGCGGATCCAGGTCCATTTCCCCTCAAGTATCCCTTTATCACCTTCCAGCTTATCCTTACGGCATCGGGTGGAAAGCAGGAAAATGAAAAGGAGGCCGAGCGATAACATCTTATTTGAAGAGAGATTCAATGCGCGCAATTTTCAATGAAGATAAATAATTTTCACTCTTTGATTTTTTCGCCTTAATTTCGGCTATGCCTTTCCGTATGCCTTCATTTCAACTTCATTCCCCGGGAAAAATTGCGCTCGCGTTTTTCTTTTTAGCAGCGCTGCAGGCCCGCGCGCAGGATGACGGTACGGACAACGGTGACGACCAGCCGAAGCTGAAAAGCATCAAAGGATTTCACCTCGGCATGTACATGGGATCATATTTCGCGAGCAAATATTCCGCTTACACTTATGATGGTTACGGTTTTGATATGAGCGGGAACAAGAATAGTTTTTACGGCAGTGTGCTGTACCGCAGGATCGTTTATGATTACGGGGGAGGAAATAATTTCCCGGACAGGATCGGTCCCGCCATCGGGGTGGCCTCGGGCGACTGGAGTTTCGACAGTACGGATATGCCCGCCAAAATGCGTTACAATGTTGCATTCCAGTTCGGGCTGAATACACGCTATTGCTATGATGACAATAATGCGCTGGTGATGGACCTCAATGCCATTAAGCTTACAGCCACGGGCGATTTTACCATCACCAAAGTGAATTACAATACTTCAAGCACGAGTGGGCCGCAGGGCCCTTATATTTACCAGCCTTTCGCTATAGTAGGTACGGAGGAACGAATGATCTTTCGTTTCGGGTACCAGCATATTTCGGGCGACAGGAATACTCCTTTCCGTTTTTTTTACGAGATAGGTCCCGACCTCGTGCTTGCGCGTGTTGACCGGATGCAGACCAACATCAATGGCTTGCAGATCGACCTGAATGCGTATTACACCCAGCCTTTACCCGGCTATTCAGCCTATCGTCCCAGGAATTTTACCGGTGAAGGATTTGGTGTTTTTGGCGGAATAGGACTCGACCTGAATACAAAAGGCAAATGGAGCATGCAATTCCTGTACAGCCCTTCTTATGATATGGTGAAGATCGGCCAGGACCCCAAACGTAAATTCCAAAATGGTGTGGGGCTGAGGGCGTATTACAATTTGTAAAATCGCCCCCGGCCTTTTAAGATCCTCTTTCGTAAACCGCACTTCGTAGATCATAAATTCTTTTGCCCGGGCAACCCGCCCGCCATTCCCGGCATCATTAAGCAAAACGCAGGTGAAAACTCATCTTTTAAGGATGATCATTTTCATTGTGAAAACTTTACACCCATGAAAACAAAAACTTTATTCTTTTCCATTTTTTCTTTCGCAGCGCTGATCATGCTCACGGCAGCGGGCTATGGTTATGGCGGAGGGCATAACGATCCGCTGAATTCCGGTGGAACTTCCACCAGCACGGGTGCGCCCGGTGAGCCACATACCTGTTCGCAGGCGGGATGTCACGGTGCGGGCAACGGAAGCAATTCAACAGGAGGGTTGCCGGATAACGGGGGACCCGGAAGCATGACCTGGACCTCTGTACCCCAGATGACCAACAACCAGTACACACCTGGTCAAACTTACACCATCAATGCAACGGTGAGCGAAACAGGGAAAACCATTTTCGGTTTGAACATGGAGTTTCTCGATAACAGCGGGAACACGAATACGCAAATCGATAATACGATGGGGACTTATACCATGACCACCACCGAAACGCACATCATGCGAGGTTGGGGAACGGGAAGGCAAACGGTGACGCATACCACCAATGGAGGCCTGTCGAATAATGCGCATGCTTTTTCATTCCAGTGGACCGCACCGGCAAGCGGTATCGTGAATGTGTACTGGAGCGGGGTTGCGGGCAACCACGATAACCTGCCCAATGCGCAGGATAATGTGTACAAGGGATACGTTCAGTTGAGCAGCGCAACGGATATTTCATCCAACGCCAGCGAAAAACTCTCATTCGAGGTTTTCCCGAATCCCGTTTCGGATAATTTTAATGTAAGCTGTGAGCTGAAAAACGATGCAACGGTG
>DATDFI010000177.1:0-3290 GCA_036522695.1 Bacteroidia bacterium
TGACGACCTGTATGGTGGTGATGTGATCCGTAAAGTGCTCCACTTCGCTGATATCACAGCAGCGTTGGCGATGAATTCGGATTTCGACATCATTCATGCGCACGACTGGATGACCATGCTTGCCGGGTTGAAGATCAAGGAATGGTCGGGCAAGCCCCTGGTGATGCATATCCATTCGCTGGAAGTGGACCGCGGTGGGGTGGATAGCAGGGGATGGGTATATGAATTGGAAAAATACGGGATGGAAAATGCCGACCTGCTGATACCGGTGAGTCATTTTACAGCAGAGAACATTCAGCAGTATTATGGCATCAGCAAAAATAAAATGCGCGTGGTGCATAATGGCAGCAATGAAGTGAGTCCTTTCCGGAGCCCGCGTGCGTTCAAAGAGAAAACCGTTCTTTTTGTAGGGCGGTTAACGCGTCAGAAGGGCCCCGAGAAATTCCTGGACATCGCCTCGCGCGTTCTCGATAAAGATCCCAATGTGCGTTTTGTGATGGCAGGCACAGGCGATCACTTCAGGAAATTGCTCGAGGACAGTTCGTACAAACACATCGGCAACCGTTTTCACCTTACCGGTTTCCTCAACCCTTCACAACTGCAATACCTGTTTTCAATAAGTGATGTGTACTGCATGCCTTCAGTTTCGGAACCCTTCGGTCTCTCCGCAGTTGAAGCGGCACAGTTCGGTATTCCCTGCGTGATCTCGAAACAATCAGGCGTGGCGGAAGTATTGAGCGGTGCACTGAAGTTCGATTTCTGGGATATCGATAAGGCAGCCGGTTATATCCTCAACCTTCTTCACGACCCGGTGATGAGTAAAAAAGTGGCAGAAGATGCTGCACGGAACCTGGATCGTATCAGTTGGGAGATATCGGCCGGGAAAGTGATGAATGCCTACGCATCGCTGATGTGCGCTTAGTAACCTCTAAAATTAAATAACATGCCATCTATCTGCTTTTACTTCCAGGTGCACCAGCCTTTTCGCATCCGTAACTATTCCTTTTTCGAGATAGGACGTTCTCATTTTTACGAGGATGAACAAAAGAACCGGGAGATACTCGATAAGATCGCGCACAAATGCTACCTGCGCACCAATGCAAAAATGCTGGAGCTGATCCGCAGGCATGAAGGAAGATTCAGGATATCCTATTCCATCAGCGGTGTGGCGCTGGAGCAATTCGCGAAATACAGGCCCGATGTACTTCAATCATTCATTGACCTTGCCGATACGGGTTGCGTGGAATTCCTTTCGGAGACCTACGCACATTCCCTGAGCTTTCTTTTTTCAAAAGAAGAGTTCGTGCGGCAAGTGAAAAAACATGCGCAGCTCATTAAAAAATATTTCAGGCAGGAACCCAAAGTGTTTCGCAACACCGAGCTCATTTATAATAATGAGCTGGCTGCATTTGTGGAAAAGCTGGGTTACAAAGCTTTGCTTTGTGAAGGAGTGGATTGGCTGCTCAACGGGAGAAGTCCGAATTTCCTGTACTCACCCGTGGGCTCTTCCTCCATTAAATTATTATTGAAGAATTACCGTTTATCGGACGACATAGCTTTTCGTTTTTCGGATAAGGGCTGGAAAGAGTTCCCGTTAACGGCCGATAAATTCAAGAACTGGGTGCACAGCATTGCCGGTAATGGCGAAACGGTGAACCTGTTCATGGATTATGAAACATTTGGGGAACACCAATGGGAATCAACCGGTATTTTCGATTTCCTGGATCATTTACCGGGAGAGATCCTTTCGCATCCCGATTTTGATTTTAAAACCCCTTCGGAGGTGGTGGCGGCTTATCCTGCACGGGATGTTTATGATGCGCATAATTTTATTTCCTGGGCCGATACGGAGCGCGATCTTTCGGCATGGTTGAGTAATTCCATGCAGCAGGAAGCTGCGCGAAGGATCTATTCCATAGAAAAAGAAGTGAAGAACAGCGGCAGTGCGGACCTGCTGGAAGTTTGGGAAAAACTGCAGACCTCCGACCACTTTTATTATATGTGCACCAAATTCTGGAATGACGGGGACGTGCATAAATATTTCAGCCCGCACGATTCGCCTTACGATGCGTACTTATATTACATGAATATTTTCAGCGACCTCGAATGTTCATTGCGGGAAGCGGTGCAGGTAAGCGGGCGTTCTTCGCGCCCTGCTGAAGAAAGGCAGTTGAGGGAAGAGTGGAAGGCCGAAGAGGCTTCTTAAGCGATCTCCCAGGCAAGCGATGCAGCACCCAGTAATGCTGCTTTGTTCCCATCGAACCGGGAAGGAAGTATTTTCACTTTATTCCTGTAAACGGGAAAAAGATTTTTTTCGAAATGCCTGATGGTGGGCCTGAATAAAAGGTCCCCGGCCTCGGCCAGCCCACCGGCAATGAAGATCGCGCGGGGACCCGTGTGTAATACCGCATTCGCTAATGCGGCACCCAGTATCTCACCAGTGTGTTCGAAAACTCTTTTTGAAAACCGGTCGCCTTTGGTTGCAGCTATGGTAAGATCGGCAGCGGTAATTTTTCCGGAAGGGATCTTTTTCCCTTTCCCGGTCATCCAGGCTTTTGCAGTGCGGATGATGCCGGTAGCGGAGACATAAGTTTCAAGGCATCCTTTTTTTCCGCAACCGCAGGTGCGCCCGTTCTTCTCAATAGTTACATGTCCCAATTCTCCTGCGTACCCGTGATGCCCGCGCACAACTTTTCCATTGGCAACTATCCCGCTTCCCAATCCTGTTCCTAATGTGATGTAAATGAAATCGGGGATCTTTTTAGCCGCCCCGTATCTCATTTCCCCGAGCGCAGCGGCATTGGCATCATTATCAAGCGCACACTTCACCTGCAGTTCACTTTCAAGAAGTCGTGCGAAAGGAATGCGGCCTTTCCACGGAAGATTGGGCGCGCCCGTGATGGTCCCGTTCATGAAGTTTCCATTGGGAGCGCCAATGCCGGCCGCAACAATGCGATGATCTCCCCGCATTGCGTCCAGGTGATAGGACAGCGTGCGGCAAAATGCCTTTACATCTTTAAATGCGGTCGTGTTGATGCGTCCGTGTGAAATGCAGGTGCCTTTCCCATTCACCAATCCGAACTTGGTGAAGGTCCCACCGAGATCGATCGCGGCTGCTACGTTCATCCAGGAAGAAGATTTTCATTGGAGCCGGCAATGATGCGATCCACCCAGGTCTTATCGAGCAGGAACAGCAGGCGTTCCATGTCGACCGGTTTCTCAAGAAAATAACGGTATTTCACATCGAGGCTCTTCAGTACATTTTCGCCCTCCTCGAGACCGGATATTAC
>DATDFI010000178.1:0-5177 GCA_036522695.1 Bacteroidia bacterium
AACGATTCCATGGGCTTTTATGTGGCGAAGAACCTGGTGAAGAAAATTAGCGCTGCGGGAAAGAATATTGCAAAGGCAAAAGTGCTGGTGATGGGCGCAACCTTCAAGGAGAATGTGAGCGATATACGCAATTCAAAAGTGGCCGACATTGTGAAAGAGCTGAGATCGTACGGGGTTAAAGTTGATGTGGTGGACCCGCATGCCGATTCGGAGGAGCTGAAACATGAATACGGCTTCGGGCTCAATAAGATCGGTTCCAAATACGATGGTGTTATTGTGGCGGTGAACCATAAGGAATACCTGCCGCTGGACGAAAAGTATTTTACCAGGCTCATGTCGAAAGGCGGTGTGCTGGTGGATGTAAAGGGGCTTTACCGCGGGAAAATGAAGAAGATCACCTACTGGAGCCTTTAAGATCAACCACCCTTCGCCTGCACAGGACGGGCGTTCAAGGTGAAATTAATTCACTACGATCTTATTATTAAAAGAATGAAAACCGGGATAAAAATAATTGCAGCGATCACTCTTTCCGGGAGCTTCTTTTTTTCATTTGTGCAGGTGCCTCCTAAAAAGCTTATAGGGAATTGGGTGAGCACAAAGGATATTTCCTTCGGGGCGCCAGGCGACACCCTTCACTTCGAAAAGAAAAAATACAGTTACGAATTATACACCTGGGGCAAATTCCCTTCAGGCATCGAATTCAAAGAAGATTCCACCTTTGCCGAGTATCACAATATCAATTGCAGCGAAGAGTCGGACGAGGTTTTTTATCACGATGAGCGTTTTCGTTTTGTCAGCGACAGTGTGATCGAGGTGAAGGGATATGCAAGAAGTTTCAGGTGGAAGATACTTTCCGTGAATTCAAAAAAATTGTCCTTAAAAATACTGCCTTGAAAAAAATACTGATCACCGGGGGTGCGGGCTTTATCGGTTCCCATGTGGTGCGCTTGTTCGTGAACAAGTACCCGGACCATCACATCGTGAACCTGGATAAGCTCACGTATGCCGGTAACCTGGAGAACCTCCGCGATATCGAGACAAAAAGCAATTACACTTTCGTAAGGGGTGATATCACGGATGGTAATTTTATCCTGTCTCTTTTTGCTGAACATGATTTTGACGCGGTGATCCATCTTGCTGCCGAATCGCATGTGGACAGGTCCATTTCAAATCCTATCGAATTCGTGATCACCAATGTGGTAGGCACCGTGAACCTCCTCAATGCAGCCAAACATCATTGGCTGGATAACAACAAGCAGCAAACAACAAATAAGCTTTTCTACCACGTTTCAACCGATGAGGTGTACGGTTCGCTCGGGCAGGAAGGATATTTTACCGAAGAAACAAGATACGACCCGCACAGTCCTTACTCCGCATCCAAGGCGAGCTCTGATCATTTTGTACGTGCTTACCATGATACTTACGGCTTGCCCGTTAAGATCTCGAATTGTTCAAATAATTACGGCTCATTCCATTTCCCTGAAAAGCTGATCCCGCTCGCCATCAATAATATAAAAAACAGCAAGCCGGTCCCCGTTTACGGGAAAGGAGAAAATGTACGCGATTGGCTTTTCGTGGAAGACCATGCACGGGCAATTGATGTGATCTTTCACAAAGGCAGGGTGGGAGAGACTTACAATATTGGTGGCAACAATGAGTGGAAAAATATTGATCTCATACGTTTGTTGTGCGATATAATGGACCGCAAACTGGGTCGTGCAAAAGGCGAATCGGCAAAGCTTATTACCTTCGTTAAGGACAGGGCCGGTCATGACCTGCGATACGCCATCGATTCCTCAAAACTGCAAAAGGAATTGGGCTGGAAACCTTCCCTTCAGTTTGAGGAGGGCCTTGAAAAAACCGTTGACTGGTACCTTGCCAACGAGACTTGGCTTAAGCATGTTACCAATGGTGAGTACCAGAAGTATTACGAGCATCAATACGTTAAAAGATAGGTTTCGGTTATTATTCTTGAGTTATGGCAACTTTTAAAAAATTTGAAGATATAGAAGCATGGCAAATCGTCCGCAAGTTATGCTGTGATATGGATGCTTTGATCCAGGATGGTATATTTGGAAATAGGTTTAGACTCATAGGACAGATTGAAGGTTCATCCGGTTCTATGACGTATAATGTGGCAGAAGGTTTCGGAAGGGAAAGCCGCCTCGAATTCATTCAATTTTTAGGTTTTGCCCAAGGCTCTGCAAAAGAATTGAAGTCCCAGTTATATCGTAGTTATGATTTTAAATGCATTTCAGAGGAGCAATTCAATGATTTTTATTCACGTTGCGACCTGTTCAGTAAGAAGATTTCGAAGTTGAGTTCGTACCTCAATCAAACTTCAATTCGGGACGAGCGCTTTAAAAACCGGGTGAACTGAAAACCCTGGACCGTAAACTGTAAACAATTTGTACGAATCTGCTTTCCATACCCACGATATTTCCGGCTCCTCGTTTTTGGTCACGGGCGGTGCCGGCTTTATCGGTTCCAACCTGGTGGAGTATCTTCTCAAATACAATGCGGGGAAGGTGGTGGTGCTGGATAACCTGGCTACGGGTTTTGCGGAGAATATCAGGCCTTTTTATTCTTCCCCGAATTTTAAATTCATGCATGGCGACATTTGCGACATAAGTAAAGTGACGGAGGCCTGCATCGGCATCGATTATGTTTTGCACCAGGCTGCGCTCGGCTCCGTTCCGCGTTCCATCGAGAATCCTATTGCTACGCATAACGTGAATGCGAGCGGTTTTCTGAGTGTGCTGGTAGCCGCGCGTGATGCGGGCGTGAAGCGCGTGGTGTACGCCAGCTCTTCTTCGGTGTATGGCGACAGCATGGAACTTCCTAAAACGGAGGGAAACATCGGACGCCCGCTTTCTCCTTACGCGGTAAGCAAACTGGTGAATGAATTTTATGCGGATATTTTTTCGCGTGCCTATAACATGGAGATCATCGGCCTGCGATACTTCAATATTTTCGGGCCGAGGCAAAACCCTAAAGGAGAATACGCAGCAGCGATCCCGCTTTTCATTAACGGGTTAATGCATAATAAACCTGTTTTTATTAACGGTGACGGTGAACAGACCCGCGATTTCACTTTCGTGGAGAATGCGGTGCAGGCGAACATCAAAGCATTGTTCTGCGAAAATTTCGAGGCCATAGGCGAGGTATTCAATATTGCGGTTGGAGAAAATATCACGATCAATTCACTTTTCTCGATCTTGAAAGAGCTGACCGGCTCGTCATTGGAGCCCACTCACCGTGAATCGAGACAGGGCGATGTGCGGGAATCGCTGGCCGATATTTCCAAGGCCGAACAAATTCTCGGCTACCATCCGGGCGTAAGAATAGAAGAGGGACTGAAGCGCACCGTAGAGTGGTTCAGGAACGCTGCTCATTAATTCAACTTGAAATTTATCGGGATCACCATTTTGCTGGAAACGGGCAAGCCGTTCTTTTTCGCAGCGGTCCAGCGCGGCATGTTGCGTATCACGCGAAGTGCTTCGCTATCGAGCATTGGCGATGCGCTTTTCAGGACAGTAGGATTTTGGACTTTGCCTAAAGCGTCAATATAAAAGCTCACAAACACTCTTCCGCTGATCCCATTGTCTTTCGCCATCTCAGGATAATAAATGTTGTGTTGAATATAAGAGATCATTGCAGCAGTTCCCCCGGGGAATTCGGCCTGTATATCGGGGTTTGAAACATAATCTTCATTTGGAGTAATGGGCATTGTTTCGGACATCGCATCGGCATCCTTTAATGTCCCGTCAACTGGCGTATCCATCCATCCCCCGGTTTGTTTGATCAGGGCAGTCCCTTTAAGCACAAATCTCGCATACCGGGTCTTATCGTAGTGATCACTCTCGGGGCTCAGAACCGCATAAAACATAGGTGTGATACAATTCAATGGCACTTTCCTGAAACGCCCGGGAACGCTGTCTATCTTCGGAACGTTAGTGCGAAGACTGTAAGAATCTTCCCAGGGCTCGTGCTTGATATGCGTTTTATCAAGTGACCAGTCGTTGCCGAAATAGAATCGGACCTCGTATGTGCTTTTTGCAAGGTCATCCAACCGAAGCGAATCATTTTTACGTACGTATACCGCTTTTGAGGAAACCGGTGTGGACACGAAGGCCACAACATCATATTTGCTTTTGTTCACGAATACCAACATGGCGTTGGCTCGGGCAGGCTGGTATTTGCCCAGGTAATACTGGAACGGTTCCGACCCGGTCTCGGGTGAATACACCCCGGAATTGTTATTGCTTCCCGTTTTGGAGTGATAGAAGTAATAATCCTTCAGCGACTCCGCGATCTGCGAGGCCTTCAGGTTCTGGTTATACATATCACGCAGTAATTTCAGCACACTGGTATCTGAAAAATTCACATTCGGGATATGCAGGTTGTTGTACTTGGTGTAGTCGAATGTGGGAGAGTAGCTGTGGTGCGTGCCGATGAGCGCCCGGAAAAAGATCACCAGCACCAGCAGTACCGCATAAATGATCCTTCCTCCATTGCCGCTGTCGCTTTTGCTGCCAGTGTGCGATGTGGAACGGTATTGGTAATTCTTGTTCTGCGATGAGGCGGTTGACGATGAAGAAGAAGATGAGGTAGTGTATGTTTGCTGGTATGCGGTGCGGTTAAGCTGCAGCCACAGCATCTTGCCTTTATTGCATACCTGTGAAAAGAGGCTTAAGAAGCCTTCCGCAAAATTTCCTTTGATCTTGAAAATGGAATCGGGAATGGTGCGGATGCCAGCAAGAAAAGGGTCGTTCTTCAATTGCCTTTTCTTTTCCTCGCTCATCCCGTAGTTCACACGCTCGAGCGCGGCTGTGATCTCTTCGTTCCATTTTTCGAGGAAGCGATGGGATTTCCCGTAAGCGGTTTGGATCTGTTCAGCTTCTACGGGAAAAGGCATGCAAAGCAGTTTCCCCGTAAGGGTGTGATCGCCTTTCTTCACTGCATCGAGCAGCGCGCTGGCGTAACTCTCGGCAAAGGGGATGGAGATAAAAGGCTTGAAATTTTTATCGTTGTGTAGAATGCCGCGGCTGAAAAGCGACTCGCTCACCTTGCCGTTCTCGAGGAATTCGAGCAGCGCACGGTTGTTGTAAATATGTACGTGGTAAGAGGCTTTAAGGGTGTCGGCCAGTTCATCACCCATCCGGATCACGGCCGAC
>DATDFI010000179.1:0-12166 GCA_036522695.1 Bacteroidia bacterium
ATTACCTGCACCGTTTCTCTCCTTATATCATGGACGGGAAAGCATCGGACCCATTGAAAAAAGAAGTGAGCGAACGGATGAACGAATGCGAACAGGGCAAAATGTATTCACAGCATGTGAATGAAAAAATACTGGTGGAGAACCTCGGCAACACGGTCAATTCCGAGTACGCAGAATATGCACCGGTGGTGAATGAAGGCGACTCGGTGCTGTTGTTCACTGCACGGAACAAAAACAACACCGGGAATAAACGCGACTACCGCGATGAAAAGTTTTTCGAGGACATGTACATCGCGCATAAAAGCGGGAGCACCTTCGGCAAGCCTGAAAAATTCACGCAAAGCGACAAGTATGTTGGGCTTATCCCCAACTCGCGGATGCACGATGCCGTTGTTTCGCTTTCGCTGGATGAGAAACAACTCATCACCTACAAGGAAAACAAATTGTGGATCTCGCAACTGAAAGATGCGAAATGGACAGGCCCGGAAGTGTTGCCGCAAAATATCAATGTGGGAAAATACCAGCCTCATGCTTCATTAGGGAAGGACGGGAAGACGATCTATTTCAGCAGTGATAAGCCCGGTGGATATGGCGGACTGGACATTTACATGTGTATGCTTGGCGCTGATGGAAAATGGAGTGAGCCTGTGAATCTCGGCCCGACCGTTAACACCGAAAGAGATGAGGACAGTCCCACCCTGTCATTTGATGACAAGGTTTTGTTTTTCTCTTCCAAAGGGCACAGCGGGATTGGCGGTTATGATATTTATAAGAGTGTGTGGGATGCTTCTTCCGGAAAATGGGGTGAAGCGGAGAATATGGGCGTGCCGGTGAATTCGGCCGGGGATGATATTTATTACAAACCAAGTAATGATGGCACGCATGCTTATTTCGCCTCGTACCGTGTGCAGGGTTTGGGTGATATGGATATTTACCGCCAGGGCTTCGTAAAAAAACCGCTGTTCGGTGATTGCATTCCTGTAAAAGACCTCTCGCATATTCGCACTTTGCTGTATTTTGATATTCATGTGAAGGACACCATTCGTGTGAAGGAAAGCACAACATTTGAAGCCAGCGGGTTCTCCTCCGGCATTTATTCTTTTAACGGTTATGCATGGCAGATCGAAAATAATTCCATCATCGATTCATCAAAAGTGGAACACACCTTCCTGGGCCCTGGAACTTATACAATAAAAGTTTCGGTGTTCGGGGTGGATAAAATAAAGACCGATCAAATTGAATTTTGTTTGAGCCGGGAAGTGCAAGTATTACCGGAGAATGGTCCACTCGTGGTGAAAAATGAAACAGACAGCATAAAGCTCCACGACAAAGGCGGTCAGCTGGAATTGCAGAATATCTATTACAGCTTTGGCAGCCCGGGCCTTGATAAAAAGGCATTGGATATACTGGATAAGAACATTCAGCTGCTCAATCAATATCCTTCCGTTATGCTGGTGGTGCGCTCGGGGACCGACAGTCGTGGCTCCAAAGAATTCAATAAACGTTTATCGAAAAAGCGCGCGGATGCGGTGGTGAGTTATATGGTCGCGCACGGGATAGATAAAAAGCGCATTGTGCAGGTGGTGGCTTTAGGCGAGGATGGATTGGTGAATGATTGTGCCGATGGAAAAGAATGTTCGAATGAGCAGCACAGCCAAAACCGGAGGACGGAGTTCCAGGTGGTGAAGAAGAAGTAACTATTGCTTTACGAATTTCCCCATGTATCGCTGCTGGTCCTCAGCCATCACTTCCACAAAATAAATTCCCGAAGCGAACTCACTTACATCATATTGACAAAGCGCAGTTGAATACCGCCTGACCGCATTCCCGTTCATGTCATAAAAATTCACCGCGCTTATTCTTTTATTCAATGGTAAGCGGATGGAAATTTTTTGTGCAGAGGGATTGGGGAAGATCCCCAAAACAACTTCAGTCCGTTTATTCAGGGATGTAAGTGTTGAATCGTATTTCATAACGCCCAGCCGCATACTAGCATAAATATCGCCTTTAAAAACCCTAATACCATACCCATCATACGGTCCGCTGCCGATGGTTGACCATGCATTTCCATTCCAGATCGCAAATCCATTCCCCGGTAAATTACCGTTGAGCGTGTCAAAAGCACCGGTAATAAAAAGATCGTTACCGCAAACTTCCATCCCATTCACCGGGTAAATGCAATAAGGAAATGTTACCCCGCCTACATCATAGCAATTATTCCCATCGAAGCGAAAAATATAATTGGCCGATTGATTGTTCACAAGGTCAAAATCCCCGCCCACATACAATTCATTATTAAAAACCTTCATACAGGTAACGGATGCAGGCCCTGAAGAGGAACTTAAAGTAGCCACGGCAATAGGGTTTCCGCCATTTAGCTTAAATATTGAGTTGTTATCCGCAAAATAAATGTCATTGTTGTAAACCTGCATGTAATAACAGTATCCACTGTAATTATTTATTACCGGATTCCAATTTGATCCGTTCCACCTGGCAAAATGATATACCGGCACATTTCCGGCCATGGTAAAATCACCGGTAACATACAACTCCCCATTAAAAACACCCAGATCGTAAACCCTTCCATTAACTCCCCCGCCCAATGGGATCCATGAAGAACCGTTCCAGGTTGCAAGGTTATTCACCGTGCTGTTTCCTGAATTCGTAAAATATCCACCCGCAATGATCCCATTGTAAAAGGCAAAACAGGAAACATAATGTATCCCCGGGCCATAAAAACCAGCGCCCATGGGCCACCAGGTGGTCCCGTCAAATCGCGAAATACAATTCCCCTCAATATTTGCTATTGAATCATAATCCCCGCCAACGTATAAAAAATTATTCTGCGGATCGGTCCACAGTACACCGGGCGAGTAAGGCCGGGTCAGTGCTACAAAAGGCCACCAATTCGGATTTTGAGCCTGTACATTCCAGAAAAAAGAAATAAGCAGAAGAAAAACCAGGGCCTTTTTCATATACCGGTAAGACGTAAAATAAAAAGATAGTTGCCGAAGCGCAAAGATGATTTTACTTTACATTAGCGGGAAAGCATTGAAAGAAAAATGTCAGATAACAAAATAAATTCATCCAAAGCGCCTGAACCCGTTGGTTTGTACCCGCATGCGCGCAGGGTGGGCAACCTGCTTTTCCTTTCGGGAGTTGGGCCGCGTGAAAAAGGAAGCAAAAAAATACCGGGTGTCGAGCTAAATGATAAAGGAGAGATCGTTTCGTACGATATTGAAGCGCAATGCCGCAGTGTTTTTCGTAACGTGCGCTACATTTTGGAGGATGCGGGCAGCAGCTGGGATAAAATTGTAGATGTGACCGTTTACCTTACGAATATGAAGGATGATTTTCCAAAATACAATAAGTTGTGGGCTGAATATTTCAAGGAGAACCCACCCTGCCGTACCACGCTCGAAATAAATTGCCTCCCCACGCCCATCGCGATTGAATTAAAGGTGATCGCGACCATTTAGAGCATTTGTGCGCTAAAATTATGGGCAAATTTGCTCTTATTTGATGGTCAGCTGCCTATCCCGGAATTAGAGGGTTACAGTCACATTGGCTGCTCCAAAGTAATTAACTGGTAATCAGTTAATAAGTTTAAGTAACCAACCTGTTACTTAGGACTTTGTTACTTACTTTTGGTCGATGGTGTCGCCTTTTGTATTTGGTAAAGTGGTGGTTAACAAGCAGT
Organism: Bacteroidia bacterium; assembly: GCA_036522695.1. Lineage (GTDB taxonomy): Bacteria > Bacteroidota > Bacteroidia > JADZBD01 > JADZBD01 > DATDFI01. The sequence continues at coordinate 3,701 of DATDFI010000179.1, forward strand.
TTGCTAACCGAAAAGCCGACATCTTCCGCCTTTCTTCCAACTTCCGCAACAAGGTAAATTCAGTGATCATTGCGCCCAGGCGCTGGGGCAAATCTTCACTTATACAGCAGACTATCAGTGAGTTGTCTCAAATGTCGTTCTATAACTTCTGTTTTCTTGACCTGTTCCGTATCCGGACGGAGCAGGATTTTTACCGTTACTATGTGAACGAGGTGATCCGCTGCACTTCCAAAACTTTTGAAGAACGCATTGCCACCATCAATCAATATTTGTTCCGCGCTAAAACACAACTGGCGCTGGGCATCACAGCGGATAATGAATTTGACGTGCAGTTCGAGTTCAACCAGAAGTTCAATGATGATGTTTTACAGGTGGGAAGCGAGATCGCGAAGAAGAAACATATTACGCTGGTGGTTTGCATTGATAATTTCCAGAACATCGTGAATTTCCAGAACAGCATCAGCTTCCAGCGCAAGCTGAGGGCAAGCTGGGAAGGCCAGGACCGCGTGGTGTTTTGCCTTTACGGGAGCAGGCGCAGCCAGATGAACGATATTTTCACCAATCCCGACATGCCTTTTTACGGTTTCGGTGACCTGATGTATCTCGATAAAATTCCTGCGCCCGAATTTTCCTTTTTCATCCAATCCCTATTCACCGACACGGGAAAAACCATTTCCAAAATTTACAGCGACCGCATTGTCGAGCTCATGGAAAGTCACCCGTTTTACGTTCAGCAACTCGCGCACATCGTGTGGACGCATACGGACAAGCTCGTGAACGAAGACGTTTTCAAAAAGGCCGTGGAGGAATTGACAGAGCGCAATCTTCTCCTGTTCCAGAAAGGATTCGATTCATTGAGCAACCAGCAGGTGAGTTTTTTAAAGGCACTCATTGATGAACAGAACCTGAAATTCACTTCCAAGGATACCATTCACAAATACAACCTGCAAAGTTCGGCAGGAGTGATACGCGCCATTGAAGGATTGGAGAAGAAAGACATCATCGACCGCTTTAACGGCAACATTACCTTTTCGGATCCTGCTTTTAAACTCTGGCTGAAGGATTTTTTGAAGGTGACTTGATCAATCTACTTTCCGTTGCACCAAAATAAGCCCGGCAAGTAAAGCAAGCCCGAGTAAGATATTCACGAAAAGAAAATAATCCATCACGCAGGAGGCAATACGATAGTTGAGCAATATTTCAACCGCTAGTGCAATTCCAAATAAAAAAACGAATAAACGTGGTTTGCTAAAACTTCCGATGATGCAGAGCACGTAAATTCCCGGGATGGTCATAAACAGGAGATGTTCTGTAAAATTGAAGCATTCGGGATCAACGGCAAGATGAATGATAAATTGAACGGACGTGAAGAATATGCCGGCAAATCGAACAGCGCGCATCATCACAGCTTCCCCGCCAGCACACAGGTACGTTTATACTTTTTAACCGTGCCCTTCGTATCAAAAACTTCGAAGTAAATAACGTAAATGCCAATAGCCGCCTTTTCACGCGTGTCGGTGATCCCATCCCAGGAAAAAGCACCGCTCGTACCAAGTAATTCATTGCGCACCAGCGTGCGTGTAAGCCTTCCTTTCGAATCGAAAATGGTGCAGTTGGCCACGAAACCGGGCGTATCAAAACCGTACGAAACATTCACTACATCATTATAGCCGTCATTGTCGGGTGAAAAAACTTCAGGTGTAACGATCACATCCGTTCCGTTATCACCCGTTGAGTATTGAGAATTCTTATAACCCGGAGTAGCATTCACATTTTGAGCGGCCGAATGCCAGTTGCTCGCGTCCTGCGTGGGCCGGTCGTAATCGATGCGCTCGAGCGAAACACCTTTGGAGCTGTTGAGCAAAGGGAATTGCCAGCTCACATTGTAAATGAGCTTATCAATAATGGTATTTCCCATATCAGCGATCACCACCACTCCATCGCTTATATTCATCGAAGGAATGGAAGGCATATCGATGAAGCCGTTCGGGTTGCTGGTATAATACTGTGATTTTACTGTAGTGGAATTAGCAGTGAGCACCAGGTAATCGCCAGGGAAAATAAGATACCCATCCGTTGAAATATTATCTACGCTGCTCAATATCCCCGTTACCGTATCCTGCGTGCAAAGGTTGAGCGTTTTAAGGTCTATCACTTTGCTGCTGCGATTATAAACTTCCACAAAGTCAACTCCCCCTGCATTAGGATCCGTTAAGATCTCGTTGATCACGATGTCGTTTGGCAAACAAGGCTGCGGAATAGCAAATTTGGCGGTGTTATTTGTACCGATGATGTTGCCGGCACAATCTTTTATTTGGTTCGCAACATTGATGGTGTAAATGATGCCCGTACTGAGCGGTGCAGCAAGCGTAAGTTTCACACTCATAAAATCATTCCCCACCGGGTCAACGGCAATAGGATTTCCAACACTGTTATCGATAGTGTACGTTGCCGGGTTCATCATCGTAGTACTGTCAATGGGTTCGGTAAAGAAAACCTGCACCGTATCGTATGGTGCGATCACGCTCACCCGCAAAACGCCCGGCCCGCTGTTATCCGCATTCGAAGCAAGCACTGAATTTCTTCGTCCGGGAGTTCCTCCAAGCGGGTTTACCGATGCGCGCCAGTTGTCCATGCCCGCGCAGGGATTACTGGGATCGACCTGCTCCAGCGACCAGCCTCCATCCATCTTCAAAGGATCCTGGTACCACTGATCGGTGTACGAGACCGAAGAGATCACCTGGTCCTGCGGAGTTTTTAAAGTAACCGTATTTCCTGTATTGGTGAGCGCAGGAAAACTGGTAACGCCCACAACAGGTATACCGGTAAAATTTGGTGCGCCAGTGGTGGAAGTGAGCACCACAAAGCTATCGGGTTGAATGGTGACGGAAGGGATGACTTTTGTGTTACTGCCCACCTGTATCTTCCATCCACCCAGCTTGAGCGGGAGATTGGTGGTGTTGTACAACTCCACATATTCATACGAAGGCAAGCTCACGGCCGGTGACTCGTCCACCATCATTTCGTTGATGAGCACATCGTAATTCTTGATGATGTAGTAAAAAAATGTTCCCTGTGCCGATACAATTGCATTGCCAGAAAGGTCCTGCACATTGGTAACCGTTAATGTGTTGATGATGCCATCCTGTAAAACATTGGCAAAATGTAAATTCACCTGGGTGCTGTTGCTGCTGCTGTGCTTTGCCGAGTCAGGAGTGCCGAGGCCATTGTTTGCGGAATAATTTGCGAGGACCTGTGCGGTGGTAGTATCCACAGGTTCATTAAAAAACACAGCGATGCGGTTTTGGTCGATCACGTTGATGGAATCGATCGCAGGAGGAGTATTGTCAACATTCACATAAAAATCATCGAAATAAAATTTAGTGGAGTTGATGGTGGTATAATAACATTTCACGCCAAAATAATTCGTGGAAGTGTAGGTATTATCGGTGCCGGATGCTTCGAGCGCGTAATTACTGCCTCCATTAGGGTCGATGAATAATTTCCAGAGGCCGGCATTATCACGCGTTACGCGAACGCCAATGGTGAATGCACTCGCAATAAGCGTGGTGCCCCGGCATACCGAAGTGCTTGCGGTGCCTGTCTGGCGAAAAAGTTCAACCTGGTCGTTGGCCAATGCTTCTCCGAATTGAAGATAATAACCGTTAAGCGCCTGGTTGAGGTCGGGAACGTTGGAGACGAGATAAACTTTTGCGTTGTTGCTTGCGGAGGGAGAAAAATTCAAACGGATCCAGAATTTCCACTCGCAGTTGTTCATGGAAGAGGTATTGGGCGTAATGAGGTAACTCGTATCCTGCCCGCTCGAGTTGAGTTGCAATTGCTTGGAAGCATTCACCGTAAAGTCGGTGTCGTTGCCGGTCCATACCTGCCCCACCGTAAAATCCCCATCGCTGAAATTATCGTTGACCTGCGCGCTGGCGGGTAAAGCCGAAAAAATAAAAAGGAGAAAAAGCAGTGCGCTGTTGCGGAACATGATGGTTGTAAAAAGGGAAGTAAAGATAGAAAAGTTGGGAGAACAAATCCCAATGAAGGAACGGACAAATTAAAATTATCAGGAGGCGTTAAATCCAGGTAAGGGGCCGGTGAGATGAAATGGCGGAGACCCTGGCAGCGGGAGCAGCGATTACCAGGCAGTTCGGGCATGCCGCTTCAAAAAATATTTCAAATAAACATGTGAAATGTAAAATTGCCGGGTGGAAACACCCGACAACGCTACTTCCTGGCGCCTGCGTGGTTACTTACTCATGCAGGGCCAGCAATGGCACGTGCGTGTGGAAAGCCATTTTTTTGGTATTGCTCTCGTGGAAGATGCGGTCCACAAAATTATGTTTGCGCGCCACCATGCTCACCATGTTCACTTTATGACGTTCCACAAAATCCTCGATACCTTTTACCACGTCCTTCTCCTCCGTAAAATGCAACGTGTGGTTCACGTCTTCGAGCAGGTGCTCCACTTTTATCCCGTTGGCGGCCTTTTCTACGTTGATCTCCTCGCCCGGTTTCATCACGCTCACCACGTTAAGATCGGCACCGAAATGCGACACCACTTCCTTAAGTGAATCGAAGCATTCGGGATGCACTACCTCTTTAAGGTCGCAGGCCAGTGCAATGCGATGCGGCTCTTCGAAGCGTGCTTCTTCGGGAATGATCAGCACCGGGCAACAATCCAGCTGCTGCACCAATGCAGTAGCGGTGCTGCCGATCACCAGCTCCGAAAATTTTCCGGCACCGGTAATACCCATCACCACCAGGTCGATCCCGAACTGCTTCACGTGCGAGGCCACTTCCTCCACCGCAAATCCAACGCAGCAATGCGTATCCACTTTTAGCCCGGGATACATACCCTGCAAACGTTTTCGCTCGGCATCCAAAGCCCTGCGACTTTCCTTTTCCAGCTCATCGATGGTGATCACCGGCAAAGTAGTTTCGCCCGTGGCCATCACCGGTATGTGACAGCAGTTGAGCAAAGTAAGTTCTGCTTTGAGGCAATCGGCAAATTTTGCGGCATAATCCACCGCGTTGGCTGCCGGGGCCGAAAAATCAGTAGGAGCAAGTATCTTTTTCATGATCTCGTGTTTTAGAAAAATGTAAAGCGTGCGATGGTTTAACAAATTTACGAAGAGCAAACGCGGATGTTCGGAAAACACGATGGATCGCAGGAGGATTCGATGGTTGGATAAGGCTAAAGGATGGTTGGAAGCATCGGGGAGCGCAAAGACGCGGAGGCGCGATCCAAATTTAATCTGCGAGGACCTGCGCAATCTGCGGCCATTTTCCTACATTAGAAGCCTGTAACTTTTTTCTCATTTCCCCGTCCTAAACCCGATGCTGTTCCAGCGCACATTTTTATTTTTCACCTGCATTTTCTTCTGCACAAGCACAGCTTTCGGCACTATGCTCAGCGGGCGCGTTACCGATGACAAAGGCGAAGGCATCCCTTTCGTGAACGTGTTCATCAAAAGCACCACGCATGGCACCACCACTAACAAGGACGGGTTTTACCAGCTCGACCTTCAGCCCGGCTCCTACGAGATCTCGTACAAAATGATGGGCTACAAAGTGCATACCGAACAGGTCAATATGGCCGCTGAAAAAATAACATTGAATGTTACACTGGTGGATGAAACCGTTACGCTCAATGATGTGAACATCACAGCCGATGGAGAAGACCCCGCCTACCGCGTGATCCGCAACGCCATCAAAAAAAGAAAATATTACCTCGAACAGGTGGACCAGTATTCCTGCGATGTGTACATCAAAGGGCTGCAGCGCATCACCCGCCATCCTAAAAAAATAATGGGCATGGAGATCGATCCCGAGGGCGAGATCGATACCACCACCGGGATCATTTATCTCTCCGAATCCGTTTCCAAATTCAATTTCAAACAGGCGCACAACATCAAGGAAGAAATGATCTCTTCCAAGGTGAGTGGCGATAATAAAGCGTTCAGTTACAACCGGGCTTCGGACATGCTTTTTAATTTTTATGAGAATCTTTTGGAAGTGGAGGGGTTGAGCGAAAGAGGATTTGTTTCGCCCATCTCCAACAATGCTTTGTTCTTTTATAAATACAAACTCATAGGTGCATTTTATGAGAATGGGGAGTTAGTGAATAAAATCGAAGTGATCCCGAAACGCAAGAACGATCCCGTGTTCCATGGTTACATCTACATCATGGAGAATACCTGGCGCATTCACAGCACCGAACTTTATCTTACCAAAGATGCGCAGATCGATTTTGTGGATACCCTGCTCATCAACCAGGTCTTTCTTCCTGTGGATAAAGATACCTGGATGGTATTCCAGAATAAATTCGTGTTCAATTTCGGTGTGCTCGGCATCAAGGGCGCGGGCGTTTACGTGGGCGTGAATTCCAATTACAATATGAAGCCCGACTTCCCGAAAAAATTCTTCAATGGAGAAGAGATGAAGGTGAACGATGATGCCAACAAAAAAGATTCGGCTTACTGGAAGGACACGCGCCCCGTCCCGCTCACCCGCGAGGAAGAGCTGGATTACCGCAAGCGCGACAGCCTTTCGAAGATCCATAATTCCAAACCTTACCTCGATTCCATCGATCGCAAAACGAACAGGCCCACGTTCGGAAAAATTTTTATTGGCGGCTATACCTATTACCAGCGCTATAAAAAACGCACTTTCGATTTTTCACCGCTCATCCAAAACGTGGAGTTCAATACCGTGCAGGGCCTCAATGTCGGACTCAACCTGGAGATGAACAAGGAGTTGGAAAAGAACCGTGATTACCGCTGGAACATTCATTCCGTTTACGGTTTTTCCAATACGCATTTCAACACCACCGGTGGATTTTATTACAACTACAAGCCTCAAAAATTCGCCTGGCTTACCATTGACGGGGGCCTGGGTACCGTGCAGTTCAATGGCGCAAACCCCATACAGCCGCTCGTTAATACGGTTTATACCCTGGTGGGCTGGGGCAATTACATGAAGCTGTACGAAAAAGGGTTTGTGCAGGCCACCCATCATATCGAAATAATGAACGGGGTAATGTTCACCGTTTCGGCCCTGTATGCCGACCGCATGCCGCTCATGAATACCACGGATTATTCCATTTTCAAAAAAACGCAAACCTATACTTCCAATGACCCGGTGAACCCCCTTAACGACAGCATGCCTTCGTTCACACGCAACCAGGATTTTGAATTGTCGGCAGCGGTGCGCATTCGCTTCAAGCAGAAATATTACACACGTCCCAATCAAAAAATAATCACGGGCTCAAAGTATCCGGTGCTCACTATCGAGTACAAACGCGCCATCCCGGGCGTGTTCGGCAGCGATGCCGATTTTGATTTTGCGCGCATCGCCATTCGTGATAACATCAAGCTGGGTTTGTTCGGCACATCCAGCTATTATGTTTCATTCGGCATTTTTCCCAGCGCGAATAAAATGAGCTTCATGGATTATCATCATTTTAACGGCAACCTCACCTACTTCAGCACTTTTGCTCCTCAAACTTTTAACCTGCTCCCGTATTACGATTACAGCACCAACAAGCAATTCATCGAAGCGCATTACGAGCACAACTTCGGTGGATTCATACTGAATAAACTCCCGCTGATCCGGAAACTGAAGCTGAATGAAGTGGCGGGAGTGCATTATATTTCCTGCAACACCCTGCCGCAGTACGTGGAGGTATTTTTCGGGCTGGAAAAGCTGCGTGCCGTGCGGGTTGATTTTGTGACCGCTTTTGCGAAGGACCAAAGAGTTTCGGCAGGGATAAGGTTTGGGCTGAAGTTCAATAATTTTTAAATGCCTCCTGCTCGCGCGTGTGCATATGTCCGCAAATCACACCGGCATTTACGCGCAAAGCCTTGGGCATATGCACTAAGCTCGCGGGGCATAGGCGTTAATTACGCAGGAGTGATATTTTGATTTATATGTTCTAATAAAATTTAGTTAAAGACGGCCTCATTTTATGCGGTTTTTCACTCTTAAAAATTGCGTTAAGCAAAAGCGGAAGCTCCGAAGGATTGAGGAGATCCCCGCTTTTGTAGCAATTTTTAAGAGTGAAAAATTTACGCGCCATGCGCTAAAAGCATAAAATGCAGCCTTGACTTCTTTTGGTTACTTTTCTTGGTCAAGCAAGAAAAGTGACAAACAAAATCAATTCAATGAAAGGATCATCGCCTCTCACCGGCCATGGGCCTTAACTGATCATGAGTGATAATAGCATTACCATCGTTCCGAAAATTTCCACTTATGCGGGAAACAAAACCAAGGCGAAAGAGATTTTGCAATGGTTAACATCACTTGATGTTGTTAAACCTTTTCTTTCGGATTGTGTTTTGAGTGAGGCGGGTGGATATTCAGTTTCCGATAGCGCAAAAATTATAACTACGGAGCCCGAATTAGTTCCAACAGGACTTGGAGTTAATGGGCTCGAGATCATCACCAGGCGACAGATCT
>DATDFI010000180.1:0-8892 GCA_036522695.1 Bacteroidia bacterium
GCGCTAAATGAAAAGATTATTCCCACGGAAGTCGTTTTGAAAATGTAACTAAAAATTACAATGTCATGTTGTAACTGGGGCGGAAGTTTTGTTTTGTCTTTATAGAATTGGTCAAGGGTTTTCTTTTGATGAATTACGTTAATAGACGCGTCTTTTGCGAGAGAGTAATAAAAAGACACAGGATTTGGTTCAGGAAATATGATATTGTGTTTTTTGTATTTTAAAATATTACATGGTATCATTTCGTTTTCGGTGATGTGAAATAAAACCGCATCAGGATCGTTTAAGAAATTTTTCAGTTCTTTTTCTGATTTTATTCTTGGGGTGTCCTTTAGGTAACTAAGATTGTTATCCTTGTCCTTTGGATGTCTTTTGTTTATATGAGTGATTTGTGTCGCCATTAAGCTTGCCCCCAACGGTTTCGGGCTTTGCGTTGGTGGGCTTTTGAAACCGAAAACTGTCTGCCATCACCAAAGTTTATTAATCGCTTAAATGTTTCTATTCGCACTGTCCCCCACTAACGCAAAACCCGTGTTAGCAGCTGCCATTTACTTTTTAGGGTCAAATTTTTGGACACCTTTTAAAATGTCGACAAAATCTTTTTCTGTTTCTCCTAACCCTTTGTCTTCAATGATTATAGTTGGATTGACAGGCGTAATTTTAACTAGTTGTTCTTCTATTTTGTCCAGAATCGGTTTTAAAATTACCATGTCCTTGTCAAATCGTTCGCTCATTTCTTCAACCGTTTTAAAGTCCTTGTGAGTCCAATAAGAGACTTCTTTTTTAAATTTTAAAAGTTCTTCGTCTCCAACAAAGTCTGGAAAATCGTTCTTGAGAACTTTCTCCCCGATTTCTAACAGATGAGCTTTGTGTTGATCGATAGTTTGAAATTCATATATAACACCCTTTCTGCCACCTTTAACAATTTGCGATAGGAATTGACCCATACTCGTTTCATTGTATTTTAAAGCATACTTGTTAAACAAATAGGGAACCACTACTTGTTTGGTAAATGGTGAAATATTTGGTAGTCCGCTAATAAATAACAATTGATATTTTCTTATTGTTTCATTTAAGTAATCAATATACCTTTTGTTTATTTCTGTTTTGATGTCTGCTATTTGGAAAAGCAATTTTTTGTCGCCAACAAGCCTTTTGTAAAAATCAATATCGTAACCATATATACTAAATAGTCCAAAGAACATTCTATTTTCTTTTGGAACGTCTTTTAGTTTTTGTCTGAGTTTTTCCAAGTCCTCATCGTTTTTGAACTCAAAATATTCAGAAAAAACTTTTCTAAGCATGTCTTCACTTGCAACTTTTTCAATTTCAAAAAACATTGAAACTATTTCCTTTGAACTTTTTAGTTTTTGGTCTATTTCTAACCCTGTAATTGGTTTTACGGTGATTTTACTGAGAATTTTTTCAAGCTCATTTTTTACTTCAGCGTAGTCTTTGAATTTCAGTTCTTCATTTTCTTCAATTACTTCATTAACCCATTCATGTAATTTTGGCTCTGATAGTATATTCTTATTGAAATCTTTCAAGAGAACTAAGGTCGTATCTCTGAAACCTTGCAAGGCAATAAAATAATATGTGTAATTTGTTGCTTCTGTAATCAATTCAGAGTCTTGAATAGCGTGCAATGCAAATTTTATTATCTCCCTTGCTAAGTCAGGTTTTGAAATTAAGGTCGTATATCTTTTACATTGAATAACTCCTACGTTTTTATTCTTGCATTGAAGTATACAATCTCTTCCTCTTTCCGATGTTCCTTTCATCAGAAATATTGTGTCATATTTATCAGAATTAATTCCAAGTTCTATCTCTTTTTTGAATATGAAATACACCAATATTTCAAATTCTCTTGAACTCAGGTATTCAATAGGATATTGCCGGCCGCTATATGCAGTTAGTTTACTTTGGAAGTCAGCTGTTTCTAATTCTGTCTTTATTTCGTTTTCGGTTGTAAAATTCATCTTTTTGTCAGTCGTTTATGGTTGCTGCTAACGGTTTGCGGCTTGGCGTTGTGCGGGTTTTCGCCCGCCCGACTGAATAACTTCAGTCATTCGGGCGGGGAGAAGTATTTGTCGGCAAGACAAATGCTTATTTGGAAACCCGCACTCATTTTACTTGAATGCCCGCATAACGCCAAGCCGCTGTTATGCGTTCGTACTTTATTAAGATTAAATTCTCAGGTCAACCATATCTTTAATTCTTCTATTGTCAACGGAGGATTTTGTCTGTGCAACATTGCATGACAGTTGGGACAAACAGGTCGTAAGTCTTTTATTGGGTCAACTTCATAAGTCTTTCCAACTGTCGCAACTTGTGTCAAGTGATGAACATGAATGAAATTTTTCCCAAGTTCTCCGAAACGTTTTTCGAAGTCGAATTCACAAACGGAACACGAATAGCCATAATGCTTAATACAAGCTGTTCTTGCATGTGGATTTCTTTCATAACGTGTCTGCGTTATTTGACTTGCGGTTCCTTCTGTATAGGTTTTCGCTTCTTCGCTGTCTGTCGATGCATAAGGATTTAACCTAATGTTTTGAGTTGTCAAGAAGTCAAACCAAACAGCTTCTAATTCTTCAACAAGTTCAGATTTAATTGAAATGCCAGATGATTGTGGTGTCCATTGTTGTTTTTCTAAATTTCCTGTCCTGAGAATATCTAATGTTAAGATTGGTTCTTTTTCGGGGTTTAATAAAACTTCAAAGTCAATTAAAACACGATAAACGTCTTTGTCTTCACCGCCCCAGTGTTTTGATAAAAAAGGTTCCGATGAAACATAGCCTGCTGCCATAATTCCTCTCGGCTCTGATCCAAGCCGTACTAAAAATGCTCTGTCTCCTGGCTTGATTGTCTTGTGGCTTACACAACTCCATCTTTCGGTTACTTTTCCACTATTTTCAAGTTGTTCAATACTTTGCTCGAGAGTTGTCCAATTCCATTTGTCGGGATTCCAAGCAAAAAGGAAGGTATTAACTACTGGAATCCCACCGAATCTTTTTATTCCCAGCTTGTCATTTCCGTCTTTGTATATTTCCCAAATACCATGTTTGCTTGGGTTATATTTTTCTACCTCACCTCTGTCAGTATTAAATAGTAGGTCGTAAGGTGAATTAGAATTTGTCAATCTTGGTTTGTGATTTTCAGGATAGTGAATCCTTGAGTCGTGGTTAACTGAAAGAACAATTATCTGTGCAGTAATTGTATCCTGATTTACATCTGACCATTTGCGGTTAATATATTCTTTGATGTCGGAATAAGAAACACGTCTGTCGAGATTGTCAACCGCTTCTTTTATCATTTGCCAGACGTAAGGTCTTTCCATTATTGATGTCATTTTAGATTTGCAATGTCGTCACAGTATGACGCATAACTCCTTCATACCCCTCACAATTTCTCTCTAAGCTACCAACAGTTGTTGGCTAAGCGCCATTGGGGAGGCGCTTATCAAATTTAAATTAATTGCTTCATAGCTGCAAATCATCAAAAGGGCTTTTGATATTTTGTATGGCATTTGAACTAACATGGGTATAGATCTCCGTGGTGCGGCTGCTCTTATGCCCCAGCAACACCTGTATATAACGCAGGTCGGTGCCGCTTTCCAGCAAATGCGTGGCATAGCTGTGCCGCAGCCAGCGCAGGCTTACCGGTTTTTGTATACCGCAGCGCCTCAGCGCTTGCTTTAGCACGTTTTCAAGGCTTTTTTCGCTGTAACGCTCTCCTTCGTTCTGTCCTTCAAAAAGCCACCGCAACGGACGATATGCCCTGTAATATTCACGTAACATACCGATCACTTTTTCTGAAAGCGGGACCATGCGGTCTCTCTTGCTTTTGGCCTGCCTTACCAGGAGTATTTTTCGGTTCGGGTCAATATCGCGGGGCTGCAATTCCAAAAGCTCGCTCCTGCGCAAACCACATGAATAAATGAGCGATAACATAGCGCGGTGCTTGAGGTTGCCGGGTGCCGACAGGATGCTTTTTACTTCTTCTTTACTCAGCACGCGGGGAAGCTTATGCTCGCGCCTGGGCCGGTGCACCAGCTCTTCGTTGAAGTTTTTATTTTGAACCACGCGGAAAAACAATTTCACCGCGTTCACCACCTGGTTCTGATACGAGGCCGAGAGCTTACGCGCCAGGATATACCCGTTGTTGAATGTGACCAGGTCGGCCGCAGTGAGCTCTTCAACGGAGCGCGAAATAAAGAACCGGAGAAATATGGTGATCGCATCGGTGTAGGTGTTTACCGTACTTTCACTGTACCTGCGCGAGCGCATCCAGGCCGAAAATGTTTCTACCTTATATATGGTGTCGCGCGGAAGATCAGGCACCACTTCCTTCCTCCCGTCCGAAAAGCTGAAAGCAATACCTTTCATGCGCAGCAGCATCTCCACTTCCGTTTTACGCTGGAGCGAATACGGAATATACCAGGCTTTATGCGTTTGGCTCCAGCGGGCACTTTCGAAGCGCTTTACCAGCGAATTCAGTTCCGGTGTGAATGGAAAACGCAGGAACAGGGTGTCCATTCCCCTGTGCTCAAGCAGTTGCACGTGTATGCTAAGTGAGGGAAAACCGGTGGATGACCCATGCCCCGCATCATTTACATGTATTTTTTGTGTGATCATATTGCATTAATAATTGAAAGGACCAAATTGAAAACCCGGGAACGGAAAATATCACTGCCGCCCTCCCCACCCAGCCCCGATGGCGCGCAGCGGAACCTATGCCGCCTGCCCGTGTGATGTTGCCCGCGTGCAGCGGACATAGGGACGCGCCAGCGGGAACAAAGGCGCCACAAAGGGAAGGCCGCCCGCTCCCCAAAAAAGATCCACGCTACAACAAAGCAAGCTGTAACACCTTCATCACTTTCTTCCGTTTCGCCACTCGTTTATCCGCAAAATAAAACGCATAGTTATGGTAAGTAAGGAACTGTGAAAGCAATTCTTTTACCGTATCCGTGTATTTGGTGCACCAGCATTTGTGTGAAACATCCCAGCGCAAACCGGGAATGGTTTTGAGTTGGCGGATAAGCACCGCGTTAAAAGGGAAACGTATGCAAAGCAGTTCCCGTGTTCCTGTTGTTTCGGCCGATAGTTCTATGATCATGATACAATCATTTTTGATGCTACAATTTAGCGAATGAAAACGCGCAAGTCAAGTTTTTATCACGACCTATAGAGTAAAAATATGATCGTAATACGATCATGATGGTGTACAAGTCAAAGAAGATCCCTGTTCTTCGACTTGAAAACCAGCGCTTCGCAGGCTGCGCCCAAAGAGATACTCCCGGGAAAAATTTGCGTTGAAAACTAATTTCGATACTTGACTTGGAACAGCCTTTTTTCACCGGTAATTTTGCGCTATGGGGAAAAAATATGTGCCGCATAAAACCGGAACGAGCGAGAGCAACGACATCCATAAAGGCGATACGGAAGACAATTATTTCAGGGGCCGTGGGGCGCAGGTGAATGTGCATAACCGGTTTTTAGAGCGGGCATACGTGCAGGAACACATGGAAGTGATAGATGAAGAGTTGCTGAGCCGCGAAGGGAAAACGCAATATTATTACGAGTCGCCTAAAAAGATCGTGAACAAAGTGGAGAGCCCTGATGTGGGCCCGGCCCTCTCCATGAATCCTTACCAGGGCTGCGAACACGGCTGTATTTATTGTTACGCCCGTAACACGCATGAGTATTGGGGTTTTAGCGCGGGATTGGATTTCGAGCGCAAGATCATCATCAAAAAGAATGCTGCCGAAACCCTCGAGAAGCAATTGATGAGCAGGAACTGGAAGGTGGAACCCATCATGCTGGCGGGAAATACGGATTGCTACCAGCCCGTGGAACGGCATATGAAGATCACGCGAAGCATGCTGGAGGTTTTGCTGAAATTCAAGCACCCTGTGGGGCTCATCACTAAAAATGCTTTGATCTTACGCGATATCGACTTGCTGAGTGAACTCGGGAAAAAGAGACTGGCGCACGTAATGGTGAGCATTACTTCATTAAGAGAAGAGCTACGGCAAAAAATGGAGCCGCGCACGGCAACTGCAAAGCAGCGCCTCAAAGTGGTGGAGGAATTGAATAAGGCGGGCGTGCCCTGCGGGGTAATGACGGCTCCTATAGTTCCGGGCCTGAACAGCGATGAGATCCCTGCATTGATAAAAGCGGCAGCCGATCATGGTGCGGTAACGGCAGGCTACACCATGGTGCGCCTGAATGGCGCCATTGCGCAGATCTTCACCGATTGGGTGCATAAAAATTTCCCGGATGCGGCTGAGAAAGTGCTGAACCAGATCAAAGAAGTACATGGAGGGAATTTGAACGACAGTGTGTATGGCCGCAGGATGCGTGGAGAAGGACAGATCGCGATGGCCATTCGCGCGCTCTTCAAAAATTCCGTTAAGCGATATTTAGAGGGAAGGGATACGTTCGAATACGATCTGACCTTGTTCTCGAGGCCGGGGGAGGCGAAGCAGATGGAGTTGTTTTGAGATTTACCGGATCACCAGCTTGCGGATGACCCGCATCTCATCCGTTCTCAGTTCAACAAAATAAATTCCGGCAGCTTCACCGGTTAGGTCTACCTGTTCCTTACGGTTGAAATCCTTCCTCTTAAGCTCACTTCCCATTATATCATATATAAGAATGCTGGCTTTTTTATCGCTGTTGAGGTTAATGGTAAAGATGCCTGGAGAAGGATTTGGTGAAATGGTGAATGCAGTTTCATCGGGGATGTCACTTGCATCGGTGTTCAGGCAATTGGTGCTGAAGGTTGCCGATGGATCTTTACCCGCTGACCAGTTGGCATTCATGTAAGCCGGATTGTCCACTTCGATGCAGGCCAGGTTCGGATTATTTTGAGCGTAAAAGGCGGTGAAATTACTGTTGTTGCCGTTCTTCACATTCAAACTTGTCAACTGGTTGTTATAACAACCGATCTGCGTGAGGGCATGGTTCCCTGAAACATCTAAACCTGCAAGGTTATTGAACTGGCAATTCAAATATCTGAGGTTGGTGTTTGATGTAAGGACCAAAGAACTCAACTGGTTGTGATAGCACCCCAAAGTGGTAAGAGCTGTGTTGGCCGAAACGCTGAGGTTCGTGATGGCGTTATAACCGCAGTACAATGTGGTGAGCCCGGTATTGCCGGAAACATTGAGGCTGCCCAGCTGGTTATGGTCGCAGTCCAGGATTGAAAGGTTTGTGTTCGCGCTTGTATTCAGGCTTGTCAAATTATTATTGTTGCAGCCGAGTACGCTTAAGTTTGTATTGGACGAAACGTTCAGGGTCGATAAAGCATTGACGGAGCAATCGAAATTGATCAAAGCGGTATTGGAACTTACATTAAGATTGGCAAGCGAATTATTGTTACAGTACAGGGAGGTAAGCATAGTATTGTTTGAAACATTCAAATTCGTCAATGTATTGTAAGAACAATCCAGCCCGGTGATGGCCGTGAATGCTTCTATGCCGGTGAGATCCGCAATTCCCAGGCCTGTAACATTTATATTTCCGTTGTAAGCACTCGCCTCCGAAACCTGTATTTCAGCATCGTTGTTTGTGTTGATGGAAGGGTTGCCGACAAGGGCGGCCTTGAAGTTGGCATCAGGAATATTTACATTTTGAGCGGCAGCAAATTCTGCGGAGCAACAAAAAATGAGCCCGGCAATGATGGTATTTTTCATGGATCAAAATTAGGCCGGGACAATGGGGGTGACCGCGGTCTTTCGTCCAAATTCCCTTTTTCGTAGCCGGGAGAAAGTACGAAATGATGGTTACTTTAATACGGTCTTATCGGGAACCCCGCTTTTTTAAGTAACTCCAGCACTTTGTAATTGCGGGGCACAAAATAAATGCAGGGATAATTTTCCTTTACACAAATGATACCGGGAACGATCATTGAGATCCTCTCCAGGTTCTCCTTGCGGGGATCGTAAAGGAAAAATCCGTTCCGCGGCCTTTTTTCCTCTTCTTCAAAAAGCCAGGTCCTGCGGTCAAAAATGGTGAACAGGGTTTTGAACTTATTATTGGCCAGCAACGGACCGGAGTAAAGCAGGGCTTCGTTGTACCAATCGAAAACAAAGAGCTCTGCCCTGTATTTTTCTGCCAGCTGGGCCATTTTCCCGGCCTCGGTTTTCAATTCATCCACAGGCTTGACCCAGCCGCAGCAATCCTCTTTCATGCATCGCGCTGTTGTTTCTTTCATTTGCAAGATATGTTGCATCAGCGGGAAAGCAGAAACGCCAACGATAAAATAAACAAAGACCGCAGTAAATTTTCGTGAGAACCATTTACAGGTTTTTACCGCCAGCGCAAACTGCAAACCGATGAACAGGGGCACAGCGAGGAACATTCTTCCCTTGGACAAGAAAACGGGATTGTGCGGGAAACTCCCATTGATGCGGTCGAAACCAAGGCTTATGATAAGGAGGAAAAGCGTTGCCATTGAAGCGATGAAATACATTTTGCGGTGATGCCGGTAAAGAAGAACCGCGAAGAGGATCATCAGCCCGAGAATAATGACCGCGTTGCCGAAAAGAAATTCATCGAGGTGATCAAAAGCCGAAAAAAATCTTTTAATGCTAAATGCAGGGATCGCTATGCGGTAATAATCGTGTAGAGGATGATAGAGGTAGTATAGTTTGGAAAAGCAAAACAGGATGCTTGCAGCAAAGGCCCCTGTTCCTGAAAAAAGCATGGCACCCGGCTCCCTCCATTTCCCCGCAAGGAAAATGAGAAGGAGGGGAATGGCCAGCAGCAGGCAATTGGGATTAAGAATGATGCCGCAGGAAATAAAGAACAGGAGGAATGCAAAGCGTAGGTCTTTTTTGATCCGAAAAAAGAGTGCAACCCCAAGCGAAACAAAAAATAAGCCGGT
>DATDFI010000181.1:0-3338 GCA_036522695.1 Bacteroidia bacterium
ACTGGATGCCCTTCATGGCCCGGGCGCTGGGACGCATTGCGCGTATTGTACGTGGCAATGCTCACTCAAAGGTGATCGCGCTGGTACATAATCTCGTTCCGCACGAAAAAAGATCCGGTGACGGGAGCTTTACAAAATATTTCGTGAGAAGCGTGGATGGTTTTGTTACCCTTTCCAAAAGTGTGCTGGAAGATATCGAGCGATACGACAAGCTTAAGCCGAGATCATTCACTCCGCACCCGATTTACGATCACTACGGCCAAAAGAAGAACAAAGAGGAAGCGAAGCGTGCGCTTGGTCTTGATGCGCAAAGCCATTACCTTCTCTTCTTCGGTTTTATCCGTGATTACAAGGGATTGGATATTTTACTCGATGCGATGGGCGATGAGCGGGTGCGTGCGCTGGGTGTGAAATTGATCATCGCGGGAGAATATTATTCCGCCCCCCAAAAATATTTTGAGCAAATAGAAAAGCTCGGTCTGGAAAAAAATGTGGCTGCACGCAATGATTTCATCCCTGAAAATAAAGTTGCCGATTATTTTTCGGCTGCCGATGTGGTGGTGCAGCCCTACAAGACAGCTACGCAAAGCGGGGTGACACAGGTCGCCTATCATTTCGAAAAGCCGATGATCGTTACGGATGTAGGCGGCTTACCGGAGATAGTTCCCGATGGTAAAGTGGGTTACGTGGTGAGACCCGATGCCCATTCACTTGCCAACGCGATAAATGATTTCTTTACATTGAACAAAGAGGAGGAATTTTCACGCAATGCGGCCCAGGAAAAGAAACGATTCGGATGGAATGTACTCACGGAAGCAATTTTCGAAGTTTTTAGAAGAGCGAAAAATGGTTAAACGGTTTTGTTTTTCTTTCGCGGTATTTATTTTTTGCGCGAGCCATGCAATGGCTCAGCATTGTCCTCGCTTTATTCCCTTCCGTAAGAACGAGCTATGGGGGTACTGTGATTCTACGAAAAAAATATTGTTAAGCGTGCAATATAAAAGAGCATTCCCTTTCGTTAATAACCGCGCATTGGTAGAAATGCCTGGCGATGCTCCAGCGCTTATCGATACCACCGGAAAAATTGTGAAGCCTTTCGACCAACTCCGCATGAACGATTATATCACCGGGATGGGAATGTTGAGGGTTTCTTCCAGGTCCAACGGGCAAACGGGCCTGCTCGGTATTGACGGGCGCCTGATCCTGGAACCACAGTACGACTACGTGGAAGTGCTCGGGCCGGATTCATTTGAGGTGGTCCGGAATGAGAAGAAAGGAGTGATCGATTCGAACGGAAAGGTGCTGGTGAAGTTCATTCCATTTGATGGAGATGCCATGCCCATGCCTTTCATGATCTCGAACAACGAATGCGATAAACCGTGCATGTGGAAGCCTTTTTCGGAAAATATGGCGGTGGTGGTCCACAAAGGGAAATTTGGGTACTGCGATACCACCAAACACATCACCATTCCCTGCAAATACGCCATAGCCGAATCCTTTCACTATGGCCTCGGCCGTGTAACGGAGATATTGCCCGGGCAAAAAGAAACAGAGCCTTACACCGACAAGGACGGTGTTGAGCATGTAAGCGCATTGAAGACCGGGGAAGGTTATGTGGATAGTAAGGGAACAGAATACTGGGAGGATAATTGATCGTGGATATTACCACAAATGGTTTTTGGGATGAAGATAAAATGGAACGAAAATTCCGTGAATGGAGAATATTCATCCCGCTTGTAACACTTGTAACCTCCGCTTTGCTGGTGTGCGGCATAACCTATTGCATGCATCTTTTCAGGGAAGGCTGTCACTTTGTTGTTTTCCCCAGCGCCTTGTTTTACCATGCAGCAATGATCGTTGTGGTGCACGATGGAGCGCATAAGGCCATTACACGCACCCCGGCCGATTCGTGGATCATCACGATTTTCGGAGGGTTGGTTCTGCTTCCATTTTATCCCGAGCCATTTCGCAGGTATCATTTGATCCATCATGCACATACCAACGAGGAGGTTGATCCCCTGTGGCCGGAACAGAAGAAGGTCATTTTTGAAAAGAACCGGTGGCTTTACGTATTGGCTGAATTCATCCCATTCGGGTTCCTGCTCCTCTCGGTGAACAATCACAGGAAGCGAAGCGCTCCCGTTCCCGGCCCGCGCATCCGCTGGGAAATGATGCTGATCTCATTCGCGATCTCGGCCCTTGTCATCTTTTTCGTGAAGCCCGACCCGCTTTTCATTATTTTTTCAGTGCTTATCGCTTCGGTGCTGGCCCGGTTCAGGCATTGGTGCGAACATATAGGGGATAACATACACCGGGAAAGCAACACGTACTGGTTCCCGCTCGGGATGGGGATAGGAAATCACGTGGTGCACCATGCACACACGCAATATTCCTGGTTCACGCTCATGCTCGGACTTTTCGGAAAAAAAAGGGACACCAACCCGCTAAAGGCATTTGTTCGCCTGCTTACTGATAAGAATTACCGGCATTACCCGGCTGCAGGGCAGCCAGGCAAGAGCAAGGGGTGAGATTCAGGTCACGGTGGGTTTCCAGCCTTTGTACCATTTCATGAATTTCATCCAGCCTTTTTTCGTGTTGGTCTTTTTTGCTTCAAAAAGATGACGCTGGAAGTCCACGGCCTGTGCCGGTGTTAAACGAAAAGTAGTATTGGTTTTACCGTGTAATCCTTCCACTACGATCCACTGGTTCTTCACGAAAATGAGGGTTTGTGTGTAGTCCTGTTTCTTTCCGGGGTCGAGCAGCACTACATGCATAAGCTCATCGGCATGTGCTATTTTCAGGTATTTCTTTTTGGTGAGAAATGGATTGTTGAGTTCGTCCTGGGTGATGGGTGTGAAAATAACTTTCGCAATACGGAAGGATTCCGATTCATCGATCTTTGAATCGGCACCTTCATTCACCAGGTTGTCCACGTTCTCTTTTTTGATCTCCACAGTAAAATCCACCTTCGATGGATCTATGCCGGGAATAAGCTCGAAGGAGCTGCCGAGGTGATGAACGGTGAATTGTTCTCCCGTTTCAACGACCCTGATCCCGAGGTAATCGAAAATGCCTTTGAAATATTCGGCCAGGTCCGGGCGCTGGAGCAGGGGCTTCCATTTTTCCATGGCGGTTTGCGCCTGCGCGTTTAACGCGACAAAGAAAAGGAAGAGAAGAAAATATCTTTTCACGAGCTGAAATTTTCCTGAAAAGTACGCCATATGTGTTGAATCCCGAAATGATAAAGCGGGCCGTTGTGATGAGCTTCGTCATATAAGCCGTTTTGACTTATCTTTGGCCGCATGAACGACCAGGAGATCATCCGGCAGCGCATAGAG
>DATDFI010000182.1:0-9644 GCA_036522695.1 Bacteroidia bacterium
CCCGCGCATCTGCTGCATTGCTATCTCGTGCGAGGTCACCGATGAGGAGGCGATGAGATCGGCCACCGCTTCGGCCTGCGAAAGGTCCATTTTTCCATTCATGAACGCACGGAGCGTAAACTCTCCCGGCTCGGCCAACCGCGCGCCTTTACGCACGAACAAATGCAATAACTGTTGTTGAATAAATGAGGAACCATGGCAGGAGATCTCCGCCACATCTTCGCCCGTATAGGAATGAGGGTTCTTGAAAACGCTGATCAGCACTTCATCGATAATGATCTCTCCGTCCTTTATAATTCCAAAATGAATGGTGTGCGAAGCCTTATCGGAAACAGGACGGGGCTGAAGTTCCTTTGAATAAAAAACAGTATCGCACAGGTCGAGCGAGCCTTTGCCGGATAAACGAATAACGGCAATGGCTCCAGTTCCATGCGGGGTGGCGAGGGCAACTATGATATCGTTTGAAATAGCGTTCACTAAAGTGAAAAGAGAACCTGGATTTAACGGATCAACATAAATAAAAAATATCAATTTTAAACAACCATCCCCATCACGAATGTCACCCCGAGCGTAGCCGAGGGGCCTCTTACACAAATTTATAATTTTCCTTTGCACAGCAATGGTAAAATTCTATCTTCGTCCCCTCTGTTTTAAACTAAAAAACTCACTTAATATGTCAGTACTGGTTGACAAAAAATCCCGTGTGATCGTGCAGGGATTCACTGGCGGTGAAGGAACTTTTCACGCTACACAAATGATCGATTACGGAACCAACGTGGTGGGTGGTGTAACCCCCGGGAAAGGCGGGACCGAACACCTCGGCAAACCGGTTTTCAATACCGTTGCTGATGCGGTCAAAAAGACCGGTGCGGATGTTTCCATCATTTTCGTTCCTCCTGCATTTGCAGCCGATGCCATTATGGAAGCGGCCGAAGCGGGTATCAAAGTGATCGTTTGTATCACGGAAGGAATTCCCACCAAAGACATGATCGCTGTTAAGGAATATTTGAAAGATAAATCCTGCCGGCTCATCGGGCCCAACTGCCCGGGCGTAATGACACCCGGTGGAGCAAAGGTGGGCATCATGCCCGGCTTTATTTTTAAACCCGGCCGTATTGGCATTGTTTCCAAATCAGGAACATTGACCTACGAGGCGGTTGACCAGGTTACGAAAGAAGGAATGGGACAATCTACTGCCATTGGCATTGGCGGTGACCCCATCATTGGCACTTCAACCAAAGAAGCGGTGGAGCTTTTCATGAACGATCCCGGAACGGATGGGATCATCATGATCGGTGAGATCGGTGGCGGAATGGAAGCGGAGGCTGCGCGCTGGATCAAAAAGAACGGAACAAAACCGGTGGTTGGCTTTATCGCTGGACAAACCGCTCCTCCCGGTCGCAGGATGGGCCATGCAGGGGCTATCATAGGCGGTAAGGACGATACGGCTGCCGCTAAAATGCAGATACTGCGTGAGTGTGGAGTTACCGTTGTGGAATCACCTGCTCACCTCGGCAAAGTAATGGCTGAAGCGCTCCGTAAATTTAAAGCGAAGCAAAACGGGAATGGCGTTTCCAAAAATGGAAAGAGCGCTGCTCCTGCTAAAAAGACGGCTGCAAAAAAAGCCAAGCCGGCAAAGAAAGCCGCTAAAAGAACTTCTGCAAAAGCAAAGCCCGCTAAAAAAGCCGCGAAGAAATCCGCTCCTAAAAAAGTAAAGGCAAAATCATCTTCAAAAGGAAAGAGAAAAGTTCCCGGTAAGAAGAAAAAATAAAGATCACATTTTGAAAAGTAGGTCCCCCGCTGGAAAGCGGGGGATTTTTTATTGGGTGGATTTTATCCCGAGATAAACCAGCACCGCGGGCGCAAGCACAGCAATAAGGTTGATCACTTTGTTGATGTCGATGATCTTCGTTTCTTTCTCTGTTACTTCGGTGTCGGAGGACTCAAAATGCACGGCTTTATTGTCTTTATCGTAAGTCACTGCCAGGTCGCGGTACTTTCCATTTACACGCATCCCGTTCTTGGGCTTTACAAAAAAAGGAAGGGTTTTGCGATCCGTCACACGGTATTTGTATACCAGCACGGTTTGCCCTGATGAATCATCCAGCGATTTGAAGTCGTAAGGTGGTATGTCGAGGATCCTCGATATAGTGTCCTTCGACATTCCCAGTTTAAGGGTAAGCACTTTCTCCACCTTTGAATAAGGCGGGCGTTCCACTATACAGGATTGAAAACTCAATATGAGAAGCGAAATGAGAGATAGAAAGAGCGATTTCATGCCGATAAATGTAAAATAAAAAGAGGAAAACCTTTTTTGAAAAATTTTCCTCTTAAAATATCACTCGATTGGTTTAGTGAGGGGGCGGGGGAGGGGGAGGTGTGGAATTATCATCACCACCGAGCGACCAAACCAGTCCAAGGAACAATCCACCGCTTGCAGAATTAGTTGGTTTATACGAAGTGTACAAAGTGGAGTTGCCCAGGTCCTGCCCGAGCGCATCCACTCCCTTAAGATCGAGAAGGCCGTAGGAAAGACGGATGCCGGTTTTCAGTCCCAGGTGCTTCCCGAATTTAATTTTGATACCAAAGCCAAGCACGGCCGAAAGGTTCATCGACCCGTATTTCGACATGGCATCGAAGGAAGTGTCGTTAAGAACGGTGGAACCTCCGCTGGTATAACTCTGGTGAAAAGTATAACGCGCATTGGAGACAAGCCCGATCTGCGGACCCACTTCAAAGAACGCCCCGGTCTCGGAACGCAGTTTGAAAAGAACGGGGATCTCGATCGAGTTCAGTTTTACATTGGAGGTATAAGTGCGGTTCGAATCCATGGTCCCGGTGTACGCACCCACATGTTGGTTCATCAGCCCATCGATCTCTATACCTAATTTCGGAGAGAAATAAAAAGCGAGTCCTGCCCCGTAATTATAACCCCAGCCCGCAGCATAATCCTGTATATCGCCCTTATCGGAGATATTCTGGTTGAACAGCCAGGTGGAATTATAGGATCCCATACCGAATAACTCCAGCTTTTGAGCTTGAACCGCTGAGAGAGCGAATACGCCTGTCACGAACAATAGTAATTTCTTCTTCATGGTTTCTTCGTTTTGGATTTCGTGATAAAATATTTGAACTATCTTTGGAAACACTGCTTCTAAAAGTATAAAAAATATTCTAAAGCTCATTGTTTATGAAATTATTGAATGGAAAGGTCGCTGTTATCACCGGTGCTTCACGCGGGATAGGAAGAGGGATAGCCACTCGCTTTGCCGAGCAGGGCGCTAATGTGGCCTTCACCTATCTCTCATCCGTTGATAAAGGCATGGAACTCGAAAAAGAATTATCTTCTTTCGGTGTGAAAGCAAAAGGTTATCGCTCCGATGCCGGTGATCACAAAGCGGCTGATGAGTTGGTGAAAGCTGTTGTTGCAGAATTCGGGACCGTGGATGTGCTCGTGAATAATGCGGGTATTACGCGCGATGGACTGCTTATGCGCATGAGCGAAACACAATTCGATGAGGTGATCAAAGCGAACCTGAAATCGGTTTTCAATATGACCAAGGCCATACAGGGCCCTATGCTCAAAGCGAAAAAAGGGAGTATCATCAACCTGAGTTCTGTAGTTGGGATAAAAGGAAATAAAGGACAGGCAAATTATGCAGCATCCAAAGCCGGTATCATCGGGTTTTCAAAATCCGTTGCGCTGGAGTTGGGTTCGCGAAATATCCGTTCCAACGTTGTTGCTCCCGGGTTCATTGAAACGGAAATGACGGCAGCGCTCGATCCCAAAGTAGTGGAGCAGTGGAGGGAGAATATACCGCTCAAGCGTGGCGGCACTGCCGATGATGTGGCGAACCTTTGTTTGTTTCTCGCCTCCGATCTTTCATCCTATATCACAGGACAAACAATAAACGTGTGCGGTGGCATGCTCACCTGATCCGCGCGATAAAATCCATTTTACTTCGGTTTGAATTTTCCAATTGTCATAGATTATCCCTGGTGGTTCGTGCTCTTTTGCCTGGCCACCGGGACCGCTTATGCTTTTGTACTCTACAGGCATGATAAGCGCTTCGAAGAAGTGCCGGTGTGGACGCTGCGTACGATGGCCGCATTTCGTTTTATGGTAGCAACATTGCTTGCTTTCCTTTTGCTTTCTCCGCTCATCAAAAGCACATCGCGTGAAGTGGAAAAACCGGTGATCATCATCGCGCAGGATAATTCCGAATCCGTGCGGTTGGGAAAAGATTCTTCTTTTTATAAAAACGATTACCCGAAAGCCCTGAGCGAACTTATGGCAAAGCTCACGGATAAATACGATACCAGTACTTACTCCTTCAGTGATAAAGTGAAACAGGGCATTGATTTTTCCTATTCGGGAAAGCAAACGGATATGTCCTCGCTATTTAAGGAGATAGGAACGCGTTTTGCCAATCGCAACGTGGGCGCTGTCATTTTTGCTTCGGATGGATTATATAATAAAGGATCGAATCCTGTTTTTTCTTCATCGGGGATAAAAGTTCCCGTTTATACCATAGCGCTGGGAGATACTAATGTAAAGAAAGATGTACTCGTTTCGAAAGTGGCGCATAACCGTTATGCATATCTCGGGAATAGTTTTCCGCTGGAGATCGTTGCCGAGGCGAGAAAATACAGGGGCAAAACCACCACGCTTATCGTCTCAAAAGGTGCGCAGGTACTGTTCACTAAAGAACTCAATATTAATTCCGATGCATTTATCACCACCGTACCCGTGCAGGTAGATGCGAAGGAAGTGGGGCTGCAGCGTTATAAAATAAAGCTCAGTTCGCTCGATGGAGAAGCGAGCTACACCAATAACGAGCAGGATATTTTTGTGGAGGTGCTGGATGGAAGGCAAAAGGTGCTGATCCTTGCTAATTCCCCGCACCCGGATATTGCCGCGCTCAAAGAGACCATTGAAACCAACGAGAATTATGAAGTGCAATCATTTTTATTGAACGATTTCAAAGGCGCGATAAAAGGCTATAATCTCATTATCCTCGACCAGGTCCCTTCGGCAAATACCATGGCGAGTCCTTTGCTGGGTGATATAGCACGCTCGGATATCCCCATCCTGGTGATCGTGGGTGCGCAAACGCAGTTGAATGCCTTCAATAATTTTCATTCGGGATTGAACATCAATAACAGCAACCGCGCGCGGGCCAATGACGCGCAGGCCATCGTATCGAAAGATTTTACGCTTTTTACTTTGAGCGAGGACGCCCGTAATTTTTTCCCCAAGCTTCCTCCCTTGCAGGTCCCTTTCGGCTCGTACATGATGAGTAGTTCGGGAAATCCTTTGTTGTATCAAAGGATCGGGATGGTGGAAACAAAAGACCCGCTTATTCTTTTTACGGATGACCTGGGCCGTAAGCAGGGCGTGATAGCAGGCGAGGGAATATGGAAATGGAAGCTTTTCGATTATGCGGAGCATGGCAACAACAATATCTTCAGCGAACTTGTTTCAAAAATGGTGCAATACCTTTCGGTGAAAGTGGACAAAAGTTTGTTCCGTGTGAAATGCAAGAACAGCTTTTACGATAACGAGCCCGTGGAAATGGAAGCGGAACTTTACAATGAAAGTTACGAGCTCATCAATGATGCGGAAGTGAATTTGACCATCAGCAACAGCGAAGGGAAAAAGTTCCCTTTCACCTTCAGCACTACAGAACATGCCTATCGTTTGAATGCCGGGATGTTCCCTGTAGGAGAATATAAATATGAAGCGCGGACCAAAGTGGGAGAGAAGATCTATACGGCCAGCGGTTCCTTCAGCGTAAGCGCTTTGCAGGTTGAATCATCCAACACTACAGCCGATCATCAATTATTATTCTCTTTAGCCAAAAAACACGGTGGCGAAATGGTTTATCCCAACCAGCTCGATAAACTTGCAGCACTCATTAATGCACGCGAGGATGTGAAGCCCGTTGTTTACACCCAAAAAAGTTTGAACGATATGGTGAACCTTAAATGGGTCTTCTTTCTTTTGCTTGCCTTGCTTAGCGCGGAGTGGTTCATAAGAAAGAGGAACGGGGCGTATTGATCGATCATTATTCTCATGCTAAAAACCACGCAAAAACTCATGCTCTTCCTGAGCCTGGCATTGTTCCTTGCTTCGCTCACTCAAAATGCATTTTACGCGAGGGACAGTTGGGCAAATCCCCTTGCCATACTACTCTCAGGATGGATGGGCATTTTTTTTGGCGCAGCCAACCTTTCCTGGCTTGCGAACCCCTTCCTGTTGCTCTCCTGGTTATGCCTCTTTAAAAAGCCCGTGCTTTCGCAGCTTTTCGCAATTGCCGCCCTTTTCCTTTCTTTTCTTTTTCTGTTTTCAACACGAATTTGTGTTAACGAGGGCGGAACATCCACCGCCATTGAGTCCCTAGGGCCGGGATACTGGTTATGGTTTTCCGCTATGGCTGTTATGGTAGCAGGAAATTATGTGCTTTATATTGTGAGGCAGTTGGAATCCTGATCGGCCCCTATCTTTCCAGGATCACCTTCCCGCTCAGCCATTTCTCCTTTCCATCAGGTACCTTCACATAATAGATCCCCGAAGCAAACTCGCTGATGTCGATAGGGATCACGCTCGTTCTTTCTTTTACTTCTATCCGCTTCACTAATTTCCCGCTGATGTCGGAAATGTACACTTCACTGACCTCACCATCGGGCTCGATGTAAAATTGCCCGCTGTTGGGATTGGGATAGTACCTGAGCAGCTGTGTCATCTTTTCTTCGGTAGGCGCTGGCTTTGTGAGTGTATCGCTTTTCTTTTCCAGGAAAGTATCCTGCGGTGCTTTGGTCATGATCGTGAGTGTATCGTGTGGGCTGGTGAAAGAAGAATCCTTTTGCGTTGTCATTTCATCTTTACAGGGAGCCACTTTGGTGTACTCTTCAAATAAACGAACCATCACATCATTCAGCAATTCAACATTGTATTTGTCGGTGGTGGGAGCGGTGTGCGTATTGCCTATGCCGCTGTGATCGGTAAGGAAAACATAAGTCCCGTTAGTGGCCATTGCAAAGCAACGCATCAGGTATTCGAGGTTCTTGTCCTTGTCGTAGCCTTCACCGCTGCAAACAATGGGTATTATCCGGATCCCTTTTTCAGCCGCATCGATTATCGCTCTTCTCAACTTCAAAAGTATTTCGGGCGAGCTTCCGGGGGGCTCATCCAGCACCAGGAAAATGATCCTCGATCTAGCTTCCTTGTCCCAGCTTAACTTGTTCACGGCTTCATCCATCGCTGTTTCAACAGCTTCATCCCCGCCTTCATCCGCATTTTGTTGCTTGATAAATGAAACTGTCTTGCTGATATCCGTGGAGAAGTCACTCTTCTTGGTCACAAATGAATTTCCGGGACAACGATAGAACATTCCCGCCATGTTGATCACCAGTTCAGGATGTTTCCCTTTTACTTTCCCGATAATATCATTGAGATCCGTTTTCAGGTAATCGATCTCGTCCTGCATGGAGCCGGTGGCGTCCACCACAAAGGCTACATCAACCCTGGTTGAAACCTCGCAGGCGGCCGGGACCCTGATCACATTTACTCCTTTGTAAAATGAGCTGGCTTTTTCTTTTTTATAACTTTTCCCTTTGTAGGTCGCAACAATGGAAAAATCTCCGTCCATTTTTCCATCAGTATTAAAGAGGTTCAGCCACAATTCGGCTTTCCCGGTATTATCCGTACGTGCGTTCCATTCCATTCCCCCGCTTTGATTTAAAAGTGTAACCGGGCAATCGATAACAGGCTGACCATTGTCTCCCGTTACCTGCACGGTGTAACGGCCTTCTGAAGGATAAAATTTCCAGAAATCCTGGTTACGTTTCAATTGGTTTGCTTCAATATCCTGCCACATTTTCCATTTACTGAAGTCGTTGATCTCGCCCGCAGTGAGTTTGCCTGCAATACCCTGCGGCAGGTCCGGTTTATGAGTGGCATCGTACCAGTAATAGCTCACGTTTTTGCTGCTGGAGAAATAGCCCACGCTCTGAAGATTCGTTGTGGGAGGCGAATACAAAACAGGAGCCATATCCGGTAATTCTTCCACTTCATCTTGAACGGTCTCCACCTGAACATTCGCATCGCCATAGACCTGGCTTTGCACATTCTCATTTTTTTTCCCGCTTTGGTCTTCCATACGCACTATGCGCTGATTGGTGCTTACATCAGCCAGCAAAACATTATGCACGATGGTCTTCCCTGCACCCGCAATGAGCAAAGTACTTCTGTAAGTGCTGTATCCTATGTATTGAACTTTTACTGAATAGCCGCCTGCTTTCACTTTCGTTTCGTAATTGCCGCTGGCATCACTGATGAGCGTGCGTACGGCCGAGTCCTTTTTCAGGATAAAGATCACTGCGTTGGGCATGACCTTTCCCGAGCTTTTTTCTTTGATGGTTCCTTTGATGGTAGCGTCCTGTGCTTTGGAAATAAAGGTGCAGAACAAAAAAACAAAAGTGGCAATGGATAGCCTGGCGAGCTTTTTCATGTAAGTGGGTTTTATCAATAGTCCGATGCTGGGCAGCCCGGTATTCCATAATAAGACTCCTTGCGGTTTGATTTTCCATAAAAAGGCACACGGTCGTTCAGAACCATGAGAGGCTTCTATTCGTATATTCGCTCGCTCACATTAATATATTCTTGAACTATGTGGTATGATAAATTGCTGGAAAAGGACCTGGTCCCCGACCTTTTAATAAGGAATGGGATACGGAGGTTATTGCGCCAGCGTTTAAAGGAGGAGGATAAGGGTTCCCCGGAGGCACAAAAAAAACATTTGCTCTCGCTTATCGAAGAGCTGAGGAATTCCCCGATCGCCATAGAAACCAAGGCTGCCAACGAGCAGCATTATGAAGTGCCTACTGAGTTCTATCAATATTGTCTTGGGAAAAACCTGAAATACAGCTCTTGTTTTTATAAAGAGGGCGTGACGGATCTTACCACGGCCGAGCGCGACATGCTGGAGCTCACCTGTGAGCGGGCGGAATTGAGAGATGGCATGGAGGTGCTGGAGTTGGGTTGCGGGTGGGGATCGCTTTCACTTTTTATGGCCTCAAAATTCCCGAACAGCCGTATTACTGCTGTTTCTAATTCACGTACCCAAAAGATCCATATCGATAATGAAGCAAAGAAGCGGGGAATAAATAATCTTACCATCATCACCTGCGATATGAACAGCTTTTCCATTGATAAGAAATTCGATCGGGTGGTTTCGGTGGAAATGTTCGAACACATGCGCAATTATTATGAGTTGATGAAACGCATTTCCGGCTGGCTGAAGGATGATGGGAAGCTATTCGTTCACATCTTCACGCATAAAAAATATGCTTACAAATTCGAGGTGAAGGATGAAACGGACTGGATGAGTAAATACTTTTTTACGGGCGGTATCATGCCCAGCGATGATCTCCTGTTTTATTTCAACGATCACCTTGTAAAGGAAAAACACTGGATCGTGAACGGAATGCATTATTCCAAAACATCCGAAGACTGGTTGCGTAACATGGATGCACATAAAAAGGAGATCATGCCGCTATTCGAGAAAACATATGGGAAGGACCATGCGAAAAAATGGTGGGTATACTGGAGGATATTCTACATGGCCTGCGCTGAACTCTGG
>DATDFI010000183.1:0-2531 GCA_036522695.1 Bacteroidia bacterium
CCTGCTGCATTCTGCAGGACCTGCGCGGTGGTCTTTGCTTTAGAGTCGATCACATTCTTGGAAGCGGGAACCGTGGATAAAAACCGGTCATTCTTTAACGACCTTTACGGAATAGGGCTCGGGGTAGAGTAAGCGGAGCAGATAAAAACCTGGACTTATATTCGAGAGGTGTACGGTGGTGAGGCTGCCGTTCAAATTTCCCTCAAGAACGATGTGGCCGGTTGCATCGAATAGAATGTAATGTTCTTTGGAAGAAGGATCAGTGGGGCGAATATGCAGTTCATCCGTGCACGGCACAGGATAAACGGAAAATGTATTTTTTCCGGGTGTTTCCTTCACTGCACCTGGGTTTTCCAGCTTCACGAGCCAGAAATCCTTCATTCCCTGGTTCAGGGTTACATCTCCATCGGAGGATGCGGAATAGCCGCCTACTATAAAACCTCCATCCATGGTTGGCTGTATGGAGGCAGCGATATCAAGCCCGGTTCCACCCAAGGAACTTTGCCATTGAATTGTTCCGGAAGTATCGCATTTGATGATCCAATAATCCTGCGAAGTGCTGTGGTTAAAAAGTACGTCCTGGTCGTTACCTTGCGTGTATCCTGCAACAGCAAATCCTCCATCGGGCGTAAGACAAAGTGCAGATGCCAGGTCAAAGGTGGAACTTCCGTATGTTTTTTGCCATTTCATCACACCAATGCTGTCGAGTTTGATTACCCAATAATCCCAGGTTCCGTGATTGAATGTAACATCCCCATCGCTCGAGCCCGTCCACCCTGCTACAAGATAGCCGCCATCGGGGGTTTGCACCAGTGCATTTGGCAGGTCATCACCACTGCCTCCGAATGATCCTCCCCAAACTACATTTCCATTCGCATCCAGTTTAAGTACGCTGAACCTGTAATCAAGATTCAGCGCGCTTGGACCCGTAAAAACAAATCCTCCATCATTTGTTTGTTCAATCGAAGTAACATAATCGGTGTAGGCAGTGCCCATGGATCTTTGCCACTGTATAACTCCTGCGGTATCAATTTTTACGATCCAGAAATCCTGCCATCCCGTATTCGAGGTAACATCTCCATCATTTACCGTTGATGAGCCCGCAAAAATATAACCCCCGTCCGTAGTTTGACGGATGCAATAGGCAATATCATTCCCTGAACCTCCGTATGATTTTTCCCACATGATATTTCCCAAGGGATCCAGTTTCACAATCCAGCAGTCAGAAGTGGGATTATTATTAGTTGAAGTGTGATTCCCTGTAACATCACCATCGTTATTCGAGGAGGTTTCGCCTGCTACGATGTACCCGCCATCGGTAGTTTGCCTTATATCATGCCCGCGATCATCGCCCAATCCACCGAGGATTTTTTTCCATTGTAATATACCGGCCGGGCTGGTTTTCACGATCCAATATTCCTCGTACCCATAACCGCCTACCTGGTTTCCATGATTCCCGCTCACATCCCCGTTGTTTGATTTGGTCCATCCGACAGAGATGTACCCACTATCACTTGTCTGGCGGGTAGCTTGCAAATAATCATCGTTTCCGCCTCCAAAGGACCGCTGCCATTGAATAGCGGGCGCCTGGGCGCGAACCCAAATCGTGAACCCCAGGACGATAAACAACAATGTGAATTTCATGAATGGAGGATGCTGTAAAATGAAAGATAGCTAAATAAATTCCAATAAAAAAACCCGCTCATGGCTGAGCGGGCTCTTCAAAAAACTTTCTGAAAAAAATTATTTCACCGGCCACTCGGCAGCGTTCTGCGGGACCTGCGCAGTAGTCTTTGTTTTGAAGTCGATCACATTTTTAGAAGCGGGAACGGGAGGGTTCACCGTATTCGTTTCAGGACTCAGCACCTTGATGTGCGGTGCGATGATGAGCGATACGATGGACATCAGTTTGATGAGAATGTTCATCGAAGGACCAGAGGTGTCTTTAAAAGGATCACCAACGGTATCACCGGTAACCGAAGCCTTGTGCGGCTCCGATTTTTTGTAATACACCTGGCCGTTGATCTCCACACCTTTCTCGAATGATTTTTTAGCATTGTCCCACGCACCACCTGCGTTGCTCTGGAACATGCCCATCAGCACGCCCGAAACCGTAACACCCGCAAGCAGGCCTCCGAGCACTTCGGGCCCGAGCGTAAATCCAACGATCACCGGAACGGTAAGTGCGATAGCACCGGGAGCGATCATCTCGCGGATCGAAGCCTTGGTTGAAATGGCCACGCATTTTTCGTACTCAGGTTTTGCCTTGTACTCCATGATGCCCGGGATCTCGCGGAACTGCCTGCGCACTTCGTTCACCATATCCATGGCAGCGCGGCCCACAGCAGCAATAGCGAGTGATGAGAAAATGAAAGGGATCATGCCGCCCACAAAAAGCCCCGCCAGCACATCCGCTTTATAAATGTCGATATGATCGATGCGTGCCACCCCGCAAAATGCTGCGAAAAGCGCGAGAGAGGTGAGCGCAGCCGATGCAATAGCGAAACCTTTTCCTGTTGCCGCGGTGGTGT
>DATDFI010000184.1:0-3947 GCA_036522695.1 Bacteroidia bacterium
ATCCGTATAGTTAATAGCGGTTGCGCCATTGGTAAGAACTACAAAGTTGTCGTATTGGGAAGGATTGGCTACCGTGTTGCTGTTTGCGATTGAAAATGCTTTTGTCAAGCTGTTATCTGTATAAATTTTGGAGGCATATCCCCACGTTACTCCGTTCTGAACGTTCAATTGGAACCCCAGCCCACCGGTAGTTGTATTCATGTCGATTAGCGCATTGGGTGAAAGAAGTCCTACCCCGATCTTGCCGTTTACGAGAACATTGGCTGAAGTATGAATATTGCCGGTAACGTCAAGGGGGTACTGAGGGTTTGTATTGCTGATTCCCACGTAAGGGTTAGTCCCATTTCCTATTCTCATTGCCTCAGCACTCGCTATTGAGAATGCAATGATGTTAGCCGATGGGTGAAAGAGCCCGAGCCCACCGCTGTTGTACCACCCGATCTCAGGTGCGGATGCGGTAGAATATTGAGTAGATCCGTGATATAAATAAACAGCGCCTGTTGTTCCTGAATTTGACACAAGCAGATCCCCGTTCACGGAAAGTTTCGCAAGGGGATTAGTGCCTGTTGTTGTACTTCCGCCTATACCCACATTGCCGTTTGATTGAAGCACTGTAAAAATTCTCCCGGGAGTCCATCCTGCCATGATCCAATCATTATTTGCGGTTCCGCTGGCATATGTGCCCATGGCCCAGTCATAGGTGTTGGTCGCTGTAGCGAAAGGTCCTGTTCCAAATGAAATCAGGCATTCCTGGTTGATATTGGATGTTCGGGTAAGAAACATGCGCCCATTGCCTGCCCCGTTTACAGTTCCCAGGTCGAAGCGTGTTTTTCCTACCACATGTAATTGCTGCGCAGCGCTGTTCCCCGATGGTATATTGAGTCCAACAAACCCCTGGTTGTATTGGGGTGATGTTCCTCCCGGACTGGTGGTGGTGAATTGTGCTGATGATTCCTGGCTAAAGGTTAGCAATGTTCCTGCAATCGCTAATGTCCTGATTAGGTTCTTACGTTTCATGTTTTTTAGTTTTATGCAACAAATAAAGCAAGGCCCGGAAAATAATTTCAGCAGTTTTAGTGAAGCGCAGGCCGGTGCTGCTGAAGTGCTTTTGGAAAAACTTTTCCCGGGAAATATTTTTCACCGGGGCAAATTTGCGCTTTACCCGGCCGCAGGTTCACTTTACCAGGCAAGACAGGCAGTTCAAGTTTAAAATCGTACAACAAGTGCAAATTGTGGCGCACAGCAGCTTACCCTCCCTTTTTACCGCCCGTACCTTCACCCTGCGCCTCAACACTTTTTAACCTGCTTTAGTATCGCCATTCTATAACTTTAGCCCTGATGCGATATAACCTGGCATTTTTTCTTTTCATCTTTGGCGGTACCAGCGCGCAAGCCCAAAGCAGCATCACTGTAAAAGTGCTGGATGATCATCAAAAGCCTTTGGCGGAAGTGCTGGGCCGACTGCTGAAGAGTAAAGACTCTTCCCTGGTGAAATATACCAGCGGCAAAACGGACGGGCTCATTCAACTCGAGAATGTCGATACAGGTTCTTACATCCTTCATCTTTCACTTTTCGGGTACGGGGACAAATATTCCGCTTTGATCAGGATCGATAGCAGTAATGAGCGTTTGGTCCTGGATGATATGGTAATGGCCCCGCTTCAGCTCGGAGAGATCACCATCACTGCGAAGGTCCCCGTTATACAGCATTATGCCGACCGCACGGTTGTGAATGTGCAGCAAAGTATACTTACGGCCTCCAGCAGCGTGTTTGATGTGATACAGCGCTCACCGGGGATCAAGATCGATCCATCAGAAAATATCATCATGGTGGGAAAACCGGGAGTGATCGTGATGATAGACGGGAAAATAACGCCTTTGTCAGGAAGCGAGCTGGCCAATTTGCTCAGAGGAATAAGTGCCGATGCAGTGGAAAGGATAGAGTTCATCACCAACCCTTCTGCAAAGTATGATGCCAGCGGATCGGCAGGCATCATCAATATTATTTTAAAAAAGGACAAGCGTCTCGGGACCAACGGGACCTTCACCGTGGGCTACGGCCAGGGAAGGTATGCACGCACCAATGAAGGTTTCAGCCTGAACAGGAGAACGAAGAAGTTCAACCTGTTTTTGAATTACAACTTTTCGTATTCAAAGAATTTCCATGATGCGCCCCGTAACCGGGACTTTTACAGTGGCGACACGCTTACCGGTGGTTACAGCGAGAACGATTATCACACCATTTCCTATCTCACGCACTCGGCACGTGCAGGTTTTGACTTTTTTGCCAATGGCAAAACGAGCATCGGGTTCATTGCCGATGGAATGATGCCGGGTTACACAGCACACGGATTTACCACTGCAGATATTTTCGATGCGCAGCGTGCGCCTGTTTCATACCATATAACAGAGAGTGATATTTCGGCCAACAACTACAATTATTCAGGCAATCTCAACATGAATCATAAATTCGATTCGCTTGGAAGAGAGCTCCTGGTCAACCTGGATTATGCTGAATTTGTAAGCCATGCCACCCAGCAGTTTCAAACCAACTATTACGATCTCAACGACCAGGTTACGCGCGCGCCCTACCAACTATTCGGGGAGGTGCCGGGTCACCTCGATATTTATTCGGCAAAGCTGGATTATGACGGTAAACTTGGAAAGGACGGGATGCTGGAAGCGGGATTAAAATCGAGTTATGTGATAACGGATAACAACCTGGAGTTTTACGATGGCTTGAACAGCTCGGCCCCGGTTGACACGGGGCAAAGCAATCATTTCATTTATTCGGAAAATATCAATGCGGGTTATGTGAGTTACGCGCGTCAGTTTCACAAGTGGGACCTGCGCCTGGGCCTGCGGGGAGAGCAAACGATCGCGGATGGGGAACAGGTGACCACGCACCAAACTTTGCATATCGGTAATTTCAAATTATTTCCGAACATCGCCATC
Source organism: Bacteroidia bacterium (assembly GCA_036522695.1). Lineage (GTDB taxonomy): Bacteria > Bacteroidota > Bacteroidia > JADZBD01 > JADZBD01 > DATDFI01. The sequence continues at coordinate 2,956 of DATDFI010000184.1, forward strand.
AATGATTCACTCGGTAAAAACAACCAACTGGGATTTTCATTCAGCCGCAGGCTCGACCGGCCCACTTACCAGCAATTGAATCCATTCCGGAATTATGTGGATCCAACAACCTATGCCGCTGGAAATCCATTGCTGCAGCCACAATATGCTTACATGCTACAGCTTACCGAAACGTATAGATCGAACTACAGCGTATCGCTCAATTACACGCGAACCAAAGGAGTGATCTCGAGTGTATGGATGCCCATTACCGCTTCGCCTGCTCCCATTATTGCCGAAACACAGGTGAACCTGAACTACAATGATTATTACGGGTTGAATGCATCAGTGATGAAAGACATCACCTCGTGGTGGACCACTACCATTTTTGCGGATGCGTATTACACGCATTTTGATGCCAACTACATGCAGGTGCGCATGAACACCACCAAGTTTTATTGGGATGTGAGTGCAGATAATCTTTTTTCGTTCCCGGGTAAATTGTCGCTTGACATCAACGGGTTTTACAGCTCCGGTTGGGATGACGGTTATTTGTTCCAGCATCCGAGCGGGAATGTTACCGTAGGCTTACAGAAAAAAGTGATGCACAACCGCGGAACGTTCAAGGTGAATGCAACGGATATTTTTTACACGAGTAATGGCAGGGGTTACGCGTTGTTCACGGGCTACCGCGAAGACTTTTACATCAAGCGCGATACGCGCGTGGTAACGGTTTCCTTCAGTTATCATTTGGGTGGGAATTCTCAGTCGCGCTCCATGAAGAGCAAGGGCGGTGCGGATGAGGAGAAGAAACGCGCGGGGGGATCTTCTTAAGTAACCGGACCCTTATTCATCCGTTAATAAAAGCGGAAGACATACGATCTTGCTCCCCTTTTGAAATGTTATACTTCTGCGCAAGCTTTTGCCAGTTGCTCAGGGCTTTTTTGATCCTATCAGCGATCTCCTGTGCTCGCCCGGGAGTTAATCTAAAATACTCAGCACAGCTTAATGCT
>DATDFI010000185.1:0-2174 GCA_036522695.1 Bacteroidia bacterium
ATACATTGAGTAACGATCCGCAAACCCGTGTGATGAGGGAGTTCGCATTCCGCATTATCCGCCCGTATCTTTCAAAAGAATTCAGCGGGCTCGAACTGGGTTGTTCGGATGGGTATTTTAGTGAAATGCTGGCGGCCGAGCTGAAGGACCTTGATGTGGTGGATGGCTCGCTAAGTTTTGTTGAGGAAGCTCGTAAGCGGGGTATTCCCAATGCGAATTATTTCCATTCATTGTTCGAGGAGTATAATCCCGGGCGCCAGTACGACTGCATATTCGCATCCTACATCATGGAGCACGTGATGGAACCTAAACTCATTCTTGAAATGGTTTTACGCGTCCTTAAACCGGGAGGCATCTTTTATGTAGTTGTACCCAATGCGCGCGCGCTTTCGCGCCAGTTGGCCATGCACATGGGGTTGTACAAGGACCTTAAGCAACTCACGGAAAATGATTTGAAGTACGGCCATCGAAGGGTGTATGACCGCGTAACTTTGAATCGTGAAGTGGAATCTGCAGGTTTTACTACGATCTCGCAAGGCGGCATCATGCTAAAGATATTGGCCGATTTCCAGATGGATAAACTCATCAGCACGGGCATACTGCAGGAGCCGCAACTCAATGGTTTGCTGAAGCTGGGTTATGAATACCCTGACCTCTGCGGTTCGTTATTCTCTATTTGTAAACGCAAGGAAGATGCAGGAAACGCTTGATAAACTGGACGGGTACGCTGGGACTTACCGGAGGTCATCCCCTTACGATGACTATATGCGGGAATATACCTTTCGTGAATTCATACCTTTTCTTGACGTAAAAAAGGCACACGCGCTCGAGCTGGGATGCTCGGATGGGCAAATGACAGAGCGGATCGCCAGGCATTGTGTTTCGGTTGATGTGGTGGATGGGTCAGCCCGGTTCATCGAAGAGGCGAAAGGAAGGAACATTTCCAACGCCACCTTCCATCATTCACTTTTCACCGATTACAGGTCGGAAAAAAAATACGATTACATTTTTGCCACCTATATTCTGACGCATGTTTCCGACCTGCTTTTGTTTTTTGAAAAGGTCAGAGGATGCATGCATGAGCGGTCGCTTCTTTTTATTGCCGTACCCAATACCCGGGTTTTATCCAGGCAATTGGCCCTGCACATGGGATTGCTGCAGGATCTTTTTTCACTTTCGGAGAATGACCGGAACCATGGGCATCTTCGCGCATACGACCGCGTTCGCCTGGACCGTGACATAGAGAATAATGGGATGGGCATCATTGCAAAGGGAGGCATTCTTCTTAAACCTCTTGCGGATTTCCAGATGGATGAACTGATCCGGAATCAAATCCTCCAACCCGAACAAATGAACGGGTTGTGGAAGCTCGGAAAGGAATATCCCGAATTGGCGGGGGTTATTTATTCTATTTGCAGGAAGCAGGAAAGATGAAAGCCATTATTTATTACGCAGCCCAGCACCCTGCCGGCACATCGGCACGCATCGCTGATGCATTAAAGGCCGGCTTGCCCGGTGTAGTTGCTTGCAACATCAGGGAGACCCCTGCCGCCCCGGGAATGGTTTCTGGTGCCGATCATCTTATTTTTATTACGGCCACCTATGGTGACCAGGAGCTTCACGATGACATGGAAGCCCTGGTGCTGGCCCTAAAGGACAAAGTGAAGGGGAAAAAATATTTTATTTGCGAGGTAGGGAATTATTACGGTTACGATGATTATACCTTTGGCGCTGCCCGCATCATTGATGAAATCTTAAGGGAATATGGGGCGATCGCTGCGGCCGGCATTGCATCTGTAGATTCCCTTCCGTTGCTCGACCAGCAGGCGGTTGGAAAATGGGTGTCCGAAGTAAAATCGTATTTCACCTCATGAAAGACATTGATATCATTGATCGTTTGAAGACCCTGGTGGGGAGACCTTTTTACTATCGTATTGAGATTGAAACCGAGCAGTGCACCGAGCTGAACCTGACCGATCCCAACTATGTTTTCCAGGGGCTGATACGCCATCATTCGGTGACTGAAAAGGAGGAGATACTGGCCTTGGTCTCCCGGCTGGAAAATCTCCGTTATCTCAACCTGAGGCGGAACAAACTGAAAGCCTTGCCCGATTCGCTGGGCCGCCTGACCTTACTGGATTTCCTGGATATAGCTTCTAACGATCTTGGCAAGG
>DATDFI010000186.1:0-4648 GCA_036522695.1 Bacteroidia bacterium
ACGAGCGCAGGCGTTTGTGCGATCCTTCAACGGGACAAATCCCATTCGGGATCCGGGAAATGGAATTGGCTTACGCCTCCACTTTGCCGAGCGATGCTATGCTCACCGCACGCACCGAAACACAATCGGTGTGGAATGAGCGTGGTCCCTGGAACGTAGGTGGTCGCACGCGCGCTTTCGGGATCGACATCATGGATACGAGTCATTTTGTTGCGGGTTCAACTTCCGGTGGGTTATGGCAAACAAATAATGGCGGCACCAGTTGGACAAAAACCACTACGCTCACACAGCATCTGAGCACTTCCTGTCTCGCGCAGGACCATCGCCCGGGAAAAACAAATATTTGGTACGCTGGTACAGGCGAAGGTTATGGTCAATCCGCCAGCGGTGGAAGTGCCTATTTCCTCGGTAATGGTTTGATGAAGTCAACCGATAACGGAAATACATGGTCACCCATTACTTCAACAGCCTCCAACAATCCTCAATCCTTCATCAGCAACTGGCAGATCGTATGGGACCTCGCAGTGAACAATGCCGATACGGTGAATGATGTAGTGTATGCATCTACTTATGGCGCTGTTTATAAAAGTATGAACGGTGGGACCAACTGGACCACCTGCAAGAGCGGGGGTTCTTATTTCACTGATGTGAAAGTTACACCTTCCGGGGTTGTTTATGCTACGCTCAGCAGTGACGGCTCGCAAAAAGGGATCTGGCGTTCGCCTGACGGGATCACATTTACTGACATCACCCCTCCTAATTTTCCGACTACATATAACCGCATTGTGATCGGCCTTACTCCAGGTGATGAGAACCAGGTGTGGTTCCTGGGCAACACGCCTAATGCGGGAATGCCCGACACGAATTTTTTGGGCGATGTGGAATGGAACAGCATGTGGAAATACACTTACCTGAGCGGTAATGGATCGGGAAGCGGTGGCTACTGGAGCGACCGTACTCCTTCATTGCCTTCTACCGGTGGCTTGTTTGATAAATTTACCTGCCAGGGTTCCTATGACCTCGTGGTAAAAGTTCACCCGAACGACACGAATACCGTGTTCATAGGTGGAACAAATCTTTATCGTTCCACAAACGGATTTGCAGACCAGTCTCAAACAACCTTTATCGGGGGATACCAGCAAGGCGCCACTCTGCCGGTGGTGAATATGTATGCGAACCATCACCCCGACCAGCATGGTTTTGAATTCATGCCCGGGAATCCCAGTGTGGTGATCAGCCATAATGATGGCGGTATTTTCAAATCGAATGATTGCATGGCGAATACCGTAGTGTGGAATTCGCTTAACAACGGCTACCTCACTTCTTTGTTCTATACGGTGGCGATCGATCATGCTACTCCCAATAATGATGTGGTGATAGGCGGTGCGCAGGATAACGGAAGCTGGTTCACCAATAACGCTAACCTGCAAACGCCCTGGGTAACTCCCCGCGGTGGTGACGGATCCTATTGCCAGGTTGCGGACAACCGTACCAATTATTATTTCTCCATTCAAAACGGGAAGATGATGAAATCAACGCTGGATGCGAATGGGAACGTGCAGACTTTTGCGCGTATCGACCCGATCGGGGGAACGGGTTACCAGTTCATCAATCCTTTCATGCTCGATCCGAACAACAATAACATCATGTACATGGCCGGTGGAAAAAAATTATGGAGGAACGATGACCTCTCGCAGATCCCGATGATCGGCAACTGGGATTCCATATCTACAAACTGGACGCCCTGGACCGATACGGTTCCGGCAACTGGGGTAACGATAACGGCTTTGAACGTTTCCAAAACTCCTGCCAACCGTGTGTATTACGGAACTTCAAATAAAAAAATATACAGGATCGATAATGCGAACGTGGGAACTCCAACACCTGTCGATATCACTTCAACGAATGCGCAGGCTTTCATGACCAATGCTTACGTGAGTTGTATCGCTTCCAATCCTAACAATGCTGATGAAATGCTGGTGATCTTTTCGAACTACAGTGTGAACAGCATTTTTTACTCGGCAACGGGAGGCTTACCTACTACCAGTTGGTCAAAGGCAGGCGGTAATTTGGATAACAGTGCGGCCGGTCCTTCGGTGCGTTGGGCTGCGATCATGCCCGTGAGCGATGGTAAAGTGTACATGGTTGCCACCAGCACCGGCCTGTATGCAACCGATACTTTAAAAGGCACCAATACTGTTTGGGTGCAGCAGGGTGCGAATACGATAGGCAATGCTGTATGCGACATGATCGATTACCGCATGTCGGATGGGTTGGTGGTGATCGCCACTCACTCGCACGGTATGTATTCAACGCACATCACCAGCGTGAATGATATTGCCACGGTGCGTGACCTGCAAAACATGAAAGGGGATTTCAGCCTCAGCAATTATCCCAATCCTTTCAGTTCATCCACTACCATTGACTTTACATTGGATAAGCATGCGAAAGTAAAATTGAGTGTGCTCGATCAATTCGGCCGTATGGTGAAAGTGCTGATGGATGAGCCGGCTGACAGCGGGAAGCATACGATACAATTTGAAAAAGGAAATTTGAGCAGCGGCACTTATTACATCGCTTTGCAGGTAGGAGAATTGCGGGAGACACGCAAAGTTCTTGTTGTGCAATAAAGAACTTCCATTTAATGGGGAGCCGGTTTTGCCTCGTGCGTAACCGGCTTTTCCTTTTCTATGAATTAACATTCCTTTTTTAATAACATCTGTTCTTCCGGGATTTTCAGCCTGCTTTTCCCGGTAGTTTTATCATGATGTTATTACAGTTGCAGCCGGGATTTGATTGGTACAGTTGGGTTTTTCTTCCAATGATCATTGTGTGTTCCCGTATTTGCGATGTAAGCTTCGGCACATTGCGCCACGTTTTTGTGGCGCGCGGCATTCGCAAGCTGGCGCCTATCGTAGGGTTTTTTGAGGTGCTCATCTGGATCATCGTGGTGAAACAGGTGATGAGCGGGGCCAATAACTGGGTTTGTTATTTTGCCTGGGCGGCCGGTTATGCTTCGGGAAGTTATATAGGTTTGGGAATTGAAGAACGCTTAGCCATCGGTTTGCAGGTGGTGCGCATAATCACTAACCAGGATTGTACTGAGCTGATGGATGCATTGAAGCAGGCTGATCATGGGATCACCGTGGTGGATGCCCACGGATCAAAAGGCCCGGTGAAAATGATCTTCAGCATCGTGAAGAGAAAGCACGTTACGGATGTGGAACTGCTCATCATGAAATACAATCCCACGGCATTTTATTCCGTTGAGGACATCAAGGACACCAGCCATGGTGTGTTTGCCAACAGGAAGCGGAAAGTGAATTACACGCGACTGCTTTTCCCCGTAAGAAAATAAGGCTAAAGCTCTTCCAGCATTTTAACAACTTCAGCGCGCTTGCGTGAAGAAACAGGAACATTGCTTCCATCCGTCATAATGAGATAGCCTCCATCGCCCTTGATGAATTCTTTTATGTAATGGGTGTTTACGAGGTGCGATTGGTGTACACGAAAGAAGCCATTATCCGAAAGCATTTCGTCAAAATCCTTAAGCGTTTTGGTGACGAGTAATTTTTTTCCACCGTTAAAATAAAATTCAGTGTAGTTCACATTGGCTTCGCAGCGCACAATATCGCTGATGTTCACGATATGGATCTTGTCCTGCGTGTGCAAGGCAAGGCGATTGTGTTTTTTTCCTTTTTCGCGGATGTTGTTGAGCAGGAGCTCCACATTTTCTTTTCCTGCGGGCCGCAGCTCGCCTAATTTTTCAACGGAGGCCTTGAGTTCATCGGGATCGATGGGCTTGAGCAGGTAATCCACTGCCGAAAAGCGGAAAGCTTTGATCGCGTAAGCATCGGAGGCGGTGATGAAGATGATCTTGAATTTTATTTCATCCAGTAACTCTAGCAGGTCAAAACCGCTGCCATCGGGCATCTGAATATCGAGGAAAAGCACATCGGGCTTTAGCTTGCGCAATAATTTTGCTCCTTCCACCACGCCACCTGCTTCACCAATCACTTCCACTTCTTTACAGTAGGCGGCAAGGTCCTTGCGCAGGGTTTGGCGCGCCTGCTCCAGGTCATCGATAATTACGGCTTTGTACATAGTGCGGTAAAAATAGGAAAAGGAATCAATAATTCACTTCCAACGCATCGCTCATCTCGCTCTCCGCACCGTTATTCAACACCGCTTTTATGCGGTACACGTAAATGTTGTTGATGTAAAGCTCTTTATCAGCAATCGAGTTCAAATTTCCGTTCACGGTCTTCCAGGTGCGTAGTTGTTCTCCTTTTTTCGATTTATAGATCACAAAACTGAAAATGTCCTTTTCAGGATAATTCCAATTTAGGGTGATGTTCCGTTTTTCACGGTCAACTGTAAAGTGAATATCGCTGATCTTACCCCTCTTTCCTGTTTCATAGATCACACTTCTTTCACTGGAAAAGGAATTATTCCCGGCATCATCGTAAACCCTTATAGAATAAAAGTAAACGCCTCCGGGAGTAATACTTTTATCCGTGAAAGTTGAGAGGCTATCCTTCGCGCTCCATTCTTTTATCTTAACCGGATTTTTTTCTTCATTGCTTCTTCTAAATAATTCATAGCGTAACAAATCATCACTGGAGCTATTGATCCATTTAAGAACTAT
>DATDFI010000187.1:0-4593 GCA_036522695.1 Bacteroidia bacterium
ATAAGGTGTTTCATAATAAATGGGGTCTATATCTTCTCTTTTCACGAAATCACTGATCTCGATCACCTTTGATTTTTTTGCGCTCGCCATCTCGAAATCCTTTTTGGAGAGTACTACATATTCTCCATCGTATTTATATCCTTTCACAATATGCTCCCAGGGCACAACTTTTCCCGTATTTTCATTTACACGCTGAAAACGGATATTCGAATGGTCCTTTTCATCCAGCATATCGAGATTGAGTTCGCTTCCCTGTGTAGCGCTGTACATTTTTACGGGAATACTCACTAAACCGAAACCGATCGAACCTGTCCAGATAGGTCTCATAGCTATGTTTTTTGATCTTAAACTAAATTATTAATCCAGCGGCCGTATCACACTATCCTGCATCATCCACGCGGCTGATATTCCTCAGCCATTCACGATCTCACCACCGTTGGGATGCAAAACCTGCCCGGTGATATAGGATGAATCGTCACAGGCCAGGAATAAATAACAGGGCGCAATTTCCACCGGTTGCCCCGCTCTTCCCATGGGACAATCACTTCCGAACTTCGCCACTTTTCCGGCATCAAAGCTCGAAGCGATAAGCGGGGTCCACACAGGGCCTGGCGCAACCGCATTCACACGGATCCCTTTATTCACAAGATTTGCCGATAAACTCCTGGTGAAAGAAACGATGGCGCCCTTGGTGGCCGAGTAATCCACCAGGTTGGCGCTTCCGCGATAAGCGGTAACCGAGGTAGTATTGATGATCGAACTGCCGCGCTCCATGTGATCCAGCGCATGCTGTGTGAACCAGAATACGGGAAATATATTGGTCTGAAATGTCTTCAATAATTGCGCGTGATCGATATCGCGAAGGTCCTTGCGCTCATAATGTATGGCCGCATTATTCACCAGTACATCCAGGCGGCCGAATTCCTTTTTTGTTTTCGAAACAACATTCGCACAGAACTTCTCCCGCGAAATGTCACCGGGAATGAGCAAGCACTTTCGGCCATATTCTTCCACCTTGCCTTTTGTCTCTTCAGCATCCCGGTGTTCATTGAGATACGTGATCGCGATATCAGCTCCTTCTTTCGCGAAAAGCACAGCCACTGCACGGCCTATCCCACTGTCGCCACCGGTGATGAGCGCCACTTTGCCCTCCAGCTTCCCGCTGCCCTTCACAGTACTAAGGTCGTACACCGGTAAGGGTGTCATCTTATATTCGTAACCCGGGCGCTGCTGGTGCTGCGCCCGCCTGAGCCGTGTTTTGGGATGTGCCTTTTGCATAATATAATGAAGGGCAGCACGCTTTCGCGCGCTGCCCGTTTTTTTCGATCTATTCTTCTTCCTCCGCTTCCACCTCTTCCTCCGCTTCGGCAAGGGCCTCTTCATTCACATGATCTTCCGCGATCTGCGTGAGCGTTACATCGGCTTCCTTTTCCTCATCCAGTGTCTCACGGAGCAGTGATTCCACATCGCTTTCGCCAAGTGTTGCCGCCAGTTGTGCCAGGCTGCCGTATGTCGCTATCTCGTAGTGCTCCACCTTTTGTGCGGCCACTATCAATCCCACATCGCGGGTAAGCGTGCCGCTTTCGGTTTCCGAAATGATCTCCTCTGCCTCGGCTGTGAGACCGCTCATCGCCTCGCATTTTTTTGCCACGGCCTTTTCACCCATCATTTCGAAGATCTCTTCGAGCCTCGACACATGGTTCTCGGTCACCGCAAGATGGTCGGCAAACGCATCTTTCAGTTCGGGAGTGGTGGCTGCCTTTTCCATTTTGGGCAGGGCTTTCACCAGGTGCTTCTCCGCCCAATAGATGTCCTTCAGCTCATCGAGCAGGAATTCACGGAGCATATCCTTATCACTACTTGTGTTTTTGGTTTTTGCACTTTTCTTAGCGGAATGATTGCCGTTGCTTTTTTTCATTTCTTAAAAATTTTGGTGTTAATGAATAGGAATGGATTATCAATGACCTCCTGTAAAAGATGTGCCATGGTGAAAGTGATAATAAGTGTTTGGGATTGAGCCATCCGCTAAGTGCCACAGAAAAATCGTGGAAAGGCTGTGTAAAACTTACAAGAAGTTGGGGAATTTACGCCCCGCTTTAAAAGCTGTTTTATACCGTTCTTCATTCCATATTATTTACTTTTGCCGGGCATCACTTAGATCTCCGTCAGCCTGATGGAAAACAAACACACCTACTGACCTTGTTCCTGAAAAGAAAAATATCGTACAGGAAATATTTTTTCCTGCTTGCCGGGTTTTCCATGGTCATCGTGCTGTCATCGATCATCCTTGCAGTATATACCATTCTCAACACGAACCGTTCACTCACCGCGCTCGATAATTCGCACGAGGCCGGGTTGAAATTGTTCAACCTCATGTCCACCCTTGAAGAAGCGGAGTCGGGACAGAGAGGCTACCTGCTTACAGGGGATCCCGTGTTCTGGGAATCGTACAAAAAATCGAGCGGGGAGGTGGAAAAAGACTTTTCGGAGGTTTATGACCTCCTGCATGACAAACAGGAATTGAAGATAGACCTCGACCTGCTCAAAGAAGAGATCCATACCCGAATGAAATTACTGTTCGACAATAAAAATTATTTCGATAAAGTGCGCATGGTCAATGACTCATTGAAAAGGCAGATCGCCAATGGAAGAATGATCATGGAACGTTTAAGGCACAAAGTGGGGGCTTTTGAACAATTCAATGAAAAGCAATTGGCAGAGGTCCACGAAAAAACATTTCGCAGCTCGCGCCTGTCCGTGTACATCATTATTCTCACCTGCGGACTTTCCCTGCTCATGCTCATCAGCATTCTTGTTGTACTCAACCGTGAGTACCAATCGAAAGCCGCTATTGAACGCGAACTTATCGAATCCGAAAAATTATTGCAGCAGCAAGTGCATAAGCTTCACCTCTCCAATAAAGAGCTGGAACAATTCGCTTATGTTGCTTCACACGACCTGCAGGAGCCCCTGCGTAAGATCATTTCGTTCAGCGAGAAGATACAGAGCAAACTGGGAAATTACCATGATGAAGAAGTGGTGAATTGCCTCAAGCGCCTCACCACATCGGCCGACCGCATGCGTGTGCTCATCAACGACCTGCTGAATTATTCCCGCGCCACACGCGCCATCGACATCAACGAAGAGGTGAACCTCGATGAGACCTTCCGCGTGATACTGGAAGATCTCGGGGAGATCATTCAAACGAAAAAAGCGGTGGTGACCACGATGAAGCTTGGCAGTGTGAAAGGAAATAAAACACAATTGCGGCAATTGTTCCAGAACCTGGTGAGCAACGCATTAAAATTCAATGAGACGGATCCGCCAACGGTAAGTATATGGGGCGAAGAAATGAATGCGAATGAACTGCATGCTACCGAATGGGGAAAGGACCTCATCCTTAAACATTCCGATTATTTCTGCCTTTTTGTACTCGATAACGGGATAGGTTTCGATCCCCAATACCTCAGCCAGATCTTTATTATCTTCCAGCGGCTTCATGGCCGCTCCGAATACGAAGGCACGGGAATTGGATTGGCCATCTGCAAACGCATCATTGAAAACCATGAAGGATTTATCACTGCCATGAGCTCCGAAGGGAAAGGGGCGATGTTCATGGTGGGCCTTCCGAAGATCAAAACCAAGAAAGCCTGATGAATAAAGAGAGCAAAGAAATACGTTACTGCATCCTTGTTGCAGATGATGACCCTGATGACCAGTATATGATACGCGAGGCGCTTTCTTCTTCGGGATCCGACCGTGATATCTGCATGGTAAGCGATGGGGAAGAGTTGTTGGAATTTCTGACCGGCACCGGGAAATATAAAGGAAAGGACCTGCCCGTTCCACTGGTGATATTGCTGGATCTGAACATGCCGAAAAAAGACGGCCGGGAATGCTTGCGGGAGATCAAATCCACACCGGGGCTCAAGCGGATCCCCATTGTTGTATTCAGCACAAGCAATAACCGGGAGGATGTGACCTATTCCTACGAGGCCGGTGCGGCAAGCTACATCACCAAGCCTTATTCCTACAACGAGTTGGTGGCTACCATGGAAATATTTAAACAATACTGGTTCAAAACAGTTAAAACACCCGGACAGATCACATGAGTCACAGTTCAACCGTTCGCCTGCTGGTAGTGGAAGATGATGAGGATGATTTCTTCCTGCTTGAAAGCAACCTGAAAGAAACTGCACTCGAGAAACATATCGTGTGGGCAAGTTCGTTTGACGATGCAAAAAAAATACTGCATACCCATGCATTCGACCTGGCGGTGATCGACTACCGCCTTGGCATTCATACCGGCATCGAGCTCGCCATGTATATCAGGGACAATTTTCCCTTTCTCCCGACCATTCTTCTTACAGGGCTAAAAGCATCCACCATTGATGAAGAAGCTTTGCGCTCGGGCGTTTACGATTACCTCGCCAAGGATGAATACTCACCGGAGAGTATTGACCGAAGCATCCGGTATGAGATCGAGAAATCGAGAGTGCTGCGCTCGTTGAAAGAAAGCGAGAATAAATTCAAGAACCTTTTCGAAAATTCGGCAGAGTATGTCTTTCTTGTCGACCCGGGAATGAACATCAT
>DATDFI010000188.1:0-2063 GCA_036522695.1 Bacteroidia bacterium
GTGAGCGAAGCCCGCAGGCAAATTGAAAGCGGCACTTTTTATGAATGGAAGAACAAAATGGTGCCGCAACTAAAAACGAGGTTGTGATGCTTGCGATGTGAGATGTGAGACTTGAAACCTGAAACTTGAGACCTGAAACTTGACTGAAGACACAAGACATTGAATAACGAATAACCGGTAACGAATACCCGATACCCTTGGCCCTTTTCAAAAAACTCGACCTCTACATCCTCCGGAAATTCCTCGGCACATTTTTCCTGGCCATCGGGCTCATCATGCTTATCGTGATCGTGTTCGACATTTCCGAAAAGATCGAGGACTTCATTGACCACCACGCCCCGGTGGGCGCCATCATTTTCGATTACTACCTCAACTTCATTCCGTACTTCGCCAATCTTTTCAGTCCCCTCTTCTGTTTTATTTCAGTGATCTATTTCACCTCGCGCATGGCCTACCGCACCGAGATCGTAGCGATCCTCAGCTCGGGCGTAAGCTTCAATCGCCTGCTGTTTCCATACGTTATTGGCGCCTGCATCATTGCCGGGGGATCTTTCTACCTTAATCATTACATCATCCCGCACGCCAACAAGCACCGCCAGCTATTCGAGAATGCGTATGTGCACAACCCTTACCAGAACCAGGAATCCAACATCCACCGCGAGGTGGCGAAAGGCACCACCATTTATTTCAGCAACTATAACAACATGCAGAACATCGGGTACCTTTTTTCAATGGACAAATTCATGAACGGGGAAAGGTATTACCACCTGCGTTCGGATTATATACAGTGGGACAGCCTGAAGGGAAAATGGGTCATCTATAATTATTTTATACGCCTTATTGATGGTGATAAGGAATATGTGCGCACGGGAGCGCAACTCGACACCGCGTTGAGTTTTGTGCCGGCCGATTTCAGCATGCGCGATGAAGTAGTTGAAAGCATGAACAAATCGGAGCTCGATGCCTTCATCGCTTCCGAAAAAGAAAAAGGCTCGCAGAGCATTCCCACTTACGAAGTGGAAAAATACAAGCGCACGGCATTCCCTTTCGCCACCATTATTCTTACCTTGATCGGGGTCGCCATTGCGAGCCGCAAAGTGCGTGGTGGAATAGGATTACATCTTGTACTCGGTATCGGGCTGAGCTTCGGCTACATTGTTTTCCTCCAGATCGCAACCACCATGTCGGTAAAAGCAGGCCTGCCGGCCATCGCAGCCGTGTGGATCCCCAATGTAATTTTTGGCGCGGTGGCCCTGGTGCTGTTGAGGACCGCGCAAAAGTAGGTTAAGGGGTAAGTGGGTAAGGGTATAGAGGTATATAGGAAAGTTGAAGATGATTTCGCCCTGAATTGTAAAGACGCAAAATTTTGCGTCCCCTGAAAAAGCTCCTCGACTCAATTCAGGAAAATGCAATATCCCCACCGCATGACGCCAGTAATAAAAAACAAATTCCCGCGGGAATATATTTCAGAAGATCGTTCATCAACCATTAACAATCACCACTCATCAATTATCCATTACCAATCACATCTTCCTTCCCACACCCTGCAATCCTTAAACTCAGTTTTCAAATTGGTCCGCTTATCAAAGATCCCGTAAACAGCCGACCCGCTCCCGCTCATAGAAGCATAGACCGCACCGAGCGAATACAGCTTTTCTTTGATGTTTTTAATGGCAGGGTGTGTTTTGAAAATAGGTCCTTCAAAATCATTTTTGATCTTTTCCTTCCACTCTCCGACCGGCAGCTCCGTTATTTTCTCCAGGGAGAATTCCGCCTGCTTTGGAGTAACTTCCGCATACGCCTCGGCAGTCCCAACGTGGATCCCCGGGTGAACGATCGCAATGAAATATTTTGAGAGATCGAGCGCAATGAGTTCACAATTCTCCCCACGCCCGCTCACATATGACGGACGATTAGCCGTAAAAAAAACCGTATCGCTTCCCAACTGTTTCGCGTAATGATTCAGCTCTCCCCAGGAAATATTCAGTTCAAATCTTTCATTCACCAGCTTTAAAAAGGCGACCGCATCCGATGAGCCCCCGCCCAACCCCGCGCCCATAGGT
>DATDFI010000189.1:0-2191 GCA_036522695.1 Bacteroidia bacterium
GGTGACGAGCGAGTGTTCAATACGCCCATACAGGAAGCATTCATCGTTGGTTCCACTGTGGGCATGAGTGCGGTGGGTTTGAAGCCTATCGTTGAAGTTCAGTTTGCCGATTATATATGGCCGGGATTGAATCAGCTTTTCACCGAGGTTTCCCGCTCCTGTTATCTTTCCAATGGAAAATGGCCGGTGAGCATGATCCTTCGTGTTCCCATCGGTGCATACGGAAGCGGTGGGCCTTATCATTCTTCTTCCATTGAAAGTGTGGTTTGCAACATCAAAGGATTGAAGATCGCGTATCCCTCCACCGGTGCCGACCTGAAAGGATTATTGAAAGCCGCTTACTATGATCCGAACCCCGTAGTGATATTCGAACATAAAGGTTTGTATTGGTCCAAAATAAAAGGAACGGAAGACGCGCGTACCATTGAGCCCGATGAAGATTACATCATTCCTTTCGGAAAGGCAAGAATGGTGCAGGAAGCAGAACCCGCAACGCAACAAACTTCCCTTACGGTGATCACTTACGGCATGGGTGTGTACTGGGCGAAGAATGCTTCAAAAAAATTCAATGGGCGCGTGGAGATCATCGACCTGCGCACACTCAACCCGGTTGACGAGGAAATGATCTTTGCTTCGGTGCGAAAACACGGGCGTTGTTTGGTACTTACGGAAGAGACCGCCCGTAACGGTTTTGCCCAGGCGCTGGCCGGAACTATTTCCGAAAAATGCTTTGAGCATCTCGATGCCCCGGTGCGCCTGGTCGGAGCTGAGAACATGCCCGCCATCCCGCTTAATTCAACACTGGAAGCGACCATGCTTCCCAATGCCGATAAAGTAGCGGCCGCGCTCGCCTCCATACTCGATTATTGATACGTTTTATGAGAAGCATTAAGAGATATTCCATCCTGTGCTTCTTGTTCTTTTGTCGCACAGTTTCCTTTTCCCAGGGTTAAGCCGATCCCATTTATGAAGTGATACTTTTCACAAAAGATGAACGGCCGAGCTCAAGTCATGGATCGCACCTACCGGGGAGATATATTCGGCTTGCCTGGATTGGTGAAGCATTTAAGTTAACCATCGATCGCTTAAGGCCGGATCTCCCTGGAAAGATCCTTTTTATACTTCTTTTCGTATATCATCACATGAGAGGACTTTTTATTTTTCTTTTTACCTGCTGCGTTTTTGTTTCCTATTCCTATTCCCAGTCGCAATACAAGGGAGCGTTCCGGGTTAATTACGATAACGATTTTTTCAGTGCAACGGATTATTATTACACGCAAGGCATTCGATTTGAACTTTGTGCCCCGTTCGCCCGGAAAATATCTCCCCGCTTCCTGTTTTTGCATTTGAGGAACGGTAAAGATGAATTCGGGCTTACGATCAACCAGCTTTGCTATACGCCCACAAGCATCAGGCGCGATACCGTATTTACCGGGGACCATCCTTTTGCAGGTGCCATCTTTTTGGGGCTGAACAGGCATTCTTTTAATGATAGTACCGGTGAGGAGATGTATTCGGAAGTGGATGCCGGTGGTATTGGTCCATGTGCCCACTGCAAAGAAACGCAGGAGAATATTCACAAATGGCTCCATAATATCCAGCCGCTGGGGTGGCAGTTCCAGGTGGGGAATGATATTGTTCTCAATTATTTTTTTCATTATGACAGGAAGGTGCTGCGTGAAAGATATTTTGACGCTTCTTTATTTGCGGATGTAAAAGCCGGGACACTTTTTGACGGAGCAGGGTTTGGAAATAAAATGCGGTTGGGAATTCTTGATGCCCGCGAAAGATTTCACGGTTACGTTTTTTCTACAGCCGAAATATATGCGGTTGGCTATAATGCCGTCCTGGAGGGTGGCGTTTTCAGGGAACAAAATATTTATACCATTCCGCCCGGTAGGGTAGAGCGGCTGTTACTCGATGCATCCATTGGCCTTGTGCTTTATTACCGTAAAATAAGCGTTGAATATACCAAGCACTTTATCAGCCCGGAGTTCTATCATGGACTTGAGCACAGTTGGGGCCACTGTTTACTGGGTTTTTATTTCTGAAAGCTCCCTGCGGAACAATTCTTTAAATTCGTTTCAGAAAATAGAACGGGATGAACATCACTTTGCGTGAACTGAAAACCTGCGAGGAAATGCTGCCTCATCTCTCACTGATCAACCAGTTGAGCCCGGGTTTGGATAAG
>DATDFI010000190.1:0-3143 GCA_036522695.1 Bacteroidia bacterium
ATGGTGGCCTTTACCGTATCGGTCTCGCTGGTACCATTTGTACTCACGCTCGAGCCCACGTTGATCCCGAATTGAGGACCGACCACGAGGTTAAGGTTAACAGGTTTTGTTTTATCGGTGTTGAACTGCAGCATCACGGGAATATCAACATAATTGATGTGCACGCGATGCTCCAGCGTGTTGTCCTTATATTTTTGATCGATGCCGAGGTAATCCACTTCACCCATCAATCCTATGTTCTTCGAAAAATTGATGCCGAGCATTACGCCATAACCGTAGCTCACTGTAGCATCAGCCTCGATGGCATTGCCCTGGGCATTTTGCAGGTTAAGCCTGGTGAAAGTGGGCATGAAGCGGAAACCCAGCTCGCCCACGCGCAGTGGGGGAGTGCTGTCCTTTTTGGTTTGCACAGTTTGCGTTTGTGTTTGCTGTTGTTCCTTCACCACTTCTTTCACACGCACGGTGTCGTGCACACGCACGGTGCCCTGCGCATGCAGGGGCCCTACGAAAAACAGGGCGGCCGCTGCCGAAATAAATGCGCTTATCATTTTTGTTCTCATATTTTTGATTTTTGGTTCAACTTCACTTTTTCTTCTGCACTTGTAAATCAAAATGTGTGAATATTATTCTTCACGGTTCAAAATTACGCGAACAGGCATGTAAGATGCCGGCCTATTCGTTGAATTGAGTTTGAAAACCGGTGAAAGACGGAAATGAAATGTAAAATGCTGATGATGTAGGAGCTTTACGATGAAGTGAAAGAATACGGGCGAGTTAAAATTGCCTTTGAGCCGTTATAAACGACCCCTTGACAACAGCGGGTTAAAATTTGACCCCGATGATGCACACATCGTCAACCTGCGCGAGGCTGCCGCGCCATGAATCGAAAGTGCCGGCAAGGACCTTTTTCTGCTCGTGAACGGGAAGGTGATGAATACGCCTTAGTAATTCCTGCAATTGAACCTGTTTGAATTTTTTTCCTTTGGGTCCACCGAACTGGTCGGCATAACCGTCACTCATGATGTATACCAGGTCTTCTTTTTGCACCTGCAGGGTATGCAAGGTAAAATCCTTTGCTTCACCTTCATGGGTGCCTACGGGTTGTTTATCGCCTGCGATCTTTTTCAGCTCTCCTGCCCGGATATGGAACAGGGGATTATTGGCCCCGCTGAATTGTAAAGTGTTTTTTCCATCCCAGCTGCATATCGCAATATCGAATCCATCGCGTGTTTGTGCCTCATGGCCTTTTTGCCGGAGCACCCTTATCACTTTTTCGCGCATTTGCGCCAGTATTTTATCGGGCTGTGTCACGTGGCCTTCGAGTACGATCTCGTTGAGGGCGGCATTGCCCACCATACTCATTAGTGCCCCGGGCACGCCATGACCCGTACAATCAACGGATGCAAAAATGATCTTCCCGTCCTGCTCATCCATCCAGTAAAAATCACCGCTCACGATATCTTTCGGTAAGTAAAGCACGAAAGAGTGGGGCAATAATTTATGCATGATCTCCTCTGAAGGAAGGATGCTTTGCTGAAGGCGCTTCGCGTAGTTGATGCTGTCGGTGATGTCCTTGTTCTTTTCTTCGATCTGGCCATAAGCAACACGCAACTCCACGGTACGCGCTCTCACTTTTTCTTCGAGTACGCTTTTTTCGATTTTTAATTTGCGCTCGCGCCAGCGCACGTAATACCAAACGCCCGCCACCAGCGCCAGCATGACCAATGCGTAGAACCAGGTGCGCTGCCAGAAGGGCGGGAGAATGGAAAAACGGAAGGAGACAGGTTCTGTATTCCAGGTGCCGTTATTGTTGCATGCTTTTACCAAAAAAGTATAATTGCCCGGTGGTAAATTCGGGTATGTCACCTCGCGCCTGTTGTCGGCAGGAGACCAATCCCTGTCGATACCGGCCATCATGTATTGATATTTCACCTTGGAAGGAGCGGTGAGGCTGATGCCGGAAAAATGGAAGGTGATGTGATTTTTGTTGTACGGCAATTCAAGGCCAGTGGGCAGCCCGCTGAATTTGTCGAAGTGGTCCCCGTATTGCTTCCAGTCGGTGGGCTCGAAAAAAAGATCGGCACCGGTGATGTGTGTAATGGGGGGAAGTTCATTTCCTTTCCCGGCCGAAGGGTCGTAGCACCAGGCGCCTTTTGCACTCGAAAGCCATACGCGGCCCAGTTTATCGAGGCAAATCCCCTGGTTGCATTCACCGGCCCTGAAGCCTTCAGTCCTCGCATAAGAGGAGATGATTTTTTTCCCTTCATCATATTCCTTCATGTGCAGCACACTCAGTCCATTGAGTGTCCCGATCACCAGGTCGCCCTGCCTGTCGAAAATAAGTGAGCCGATACTGTTGGAAGAAAGACCGTCACGCGTGGTCACCGAATCGAGGATGCTGATGGAACGGTTCTCATTGAGCTTGCAAAGCAGCAAACCATTCTCGCGCATGCCCAGCCACAAGCGGCCCTTTCCGTCTTCGGTGATGCCCTGTACCGCATCACTTACAAAACCATCTTTCTTCTCGAAATGGAAACAGGAATCTCCCATCACCACGTTCACGCCCCGCACATCATTCATGCCCCACACATTGCCGTGCGAATCTTCGTAAAGACCGAGGATGCGGTTCATGCTTTTTTCTTTCACGAGGAATTGTTTTTCAGTGGGTTTATCCCGGTAAGGTTCATTCGGGTCGAAGCGTTTGATGCCTGTGTTGTCCCCTCCCCGCCATATGCGGCCGAGGTGGTCCTGCATGATGCAAAAACCGATGAGCCATGGGAGCGGGGTCACTTTGCCATTCTCGAGCTTATACCCGCTGCCGAAGTAGCCGGGCATCCACGCTGATCCGTTCCTGTCGATGAGCACGCCCATCACCTTTTCCAGTTTTTTCCCGTTGCAGTTATCGTAGTTGGTAAAATAATTCTCGTCCTGCGCGAAGGGGTTGTAGCGACTCAATCCCACTTCGCTCGAGAACCACAAGGAAGAATCGCTACCGGGTGCGATACCGATGATGGAATTATTGAGCAGGCCATAGCGCTCATCCACGTAAGTGAAACGACTGCCGCTGTATTTCACCAGGCCCGCGCCCCAGGAGCCGAACCAAAGGTTATTCTCGCGATCACAGTAAATGGTCCAGAAGGTAT
>DATDFI010000191.1:0-9117 GCA_036522695.1 Bacteroidia bacterium
ACACCTGCCACCGGGCAGGGAACCAATGCTTTCACCTGTTCTATTGAAGTGGAAAATTTTGACGCCACACAAAAGCTCATCCTGCAAAACGGTGGGCAGGTGGCCATGCCTAAATTCGCGATCCCCGGGAAATGCTGGCAGGGTTACTTTATGGATAAGGACAATAACGTGTTCGGGACCTTCGAGGTGGACGAGAAAGCGATATAGATCAGATCAACTCCAGTAGTTTCTTTACATTTCCTTCATTTGAAAAATCTCTTGAAAGGACCTCTTCTCTTTTTTTGATCTCGCCTGCATCAAAAGTCAGTGCAAAAAGCCGTTCGGTTTCCTTTCTCATTTTCGAAGGATCGTCACAGATCGTGCACAACGCTTCGAGGCCCGTGTTGGCCACCATCGGGGAATTCACGATGCAATGGCGTCCATTGAATAAAGCCGCGAGTAACTTTAATTTGATGCCGGTGGCCTGGAAAGTGGGAAGAATGTTTATTTGTGCATCACGGATGAGTTCGTAGATGGTGGCGGTGGGAATATTGCTTTTGACCGTAACGTTCGCGCTTTGTTTTGCAGCAGCGAGTAATTCCTGCGATGGATTGTTACCTGCAACGATAAGCGGGATCTTACCCTCACTGAAAATTTCGCGAACAAGATAAAGTGCAGCCTCGTTATTTTCTCCTATACCCAGGTTACCGTGGTACAGCGCGAACCCTCCCCTTCCCTCCCGCACCTGCACGCGCTCATCGGGGTGGAAAGCGATAATATTGGTCACATTTTTATAGCGGGCTGACAAAGCTTTAGCATCGGCCGGTGAGATGGCGATCACGTGGTCGGCCCCGGACAAAACATTTTCGAATCGTTCCAGCTTGCCCGCTTCCTTATTAAAATACCAACGCTTGAAAAAAGAACGTTCCACTTTTGCAAGACTGCGATAATAATCGTGTTCGATGTTATGCATGCGAACGATCTTTTTCCTGTCCTTCAACCGCGCATCGTTAAGGTCATAACAACAATGCAGGCCTTCGAACAAAACGGGCGCATCGATCTTCAGAATATTCTGCATCATTTGCTCCGAAGAACGCGTTGCCACGATGTAAGGCAGCCCGTGAAATAAAAATCCCATTCCCTTTTTCCTTGGGTAATAATTCACCGAAGCACAAATGGAATTCAATTCTTTCGCGTGCGCGCGCCCGTATTCAAAACAATGCAGGTGAACCCGTACACCGGCAGCATGCAGGGCCTTTATCTTAAAAAAAACATCGATCACCCCTCCATAACCGGGAGGATACGGGATGTCGAATGAAACGATATGCAGTTGTTTGGTCAAGGCTCACAAAAATGAAGAGAATACTTTTACCAATTCCAGTTTCTCATTTTCCCAGTTCAGCTTTTCGGCCGCAATTCTACTGTTTTGTTTCCATTCGGCAAGCTGCTTCTCATCACCTAACATCGCGTTGAGCTTTTCTGCGATGTGCCCGGGATCGTGAGTTTCGATGCAAACTCCCACCTTGAATTCATCCACTATACTTTTTATTTCTACCAGCGGTGAAGCGAGCACAGCAATGCCCGCGTGGATGTAATCGAAAATCTTGTTGGGAAGACTGAAACGGTAATTGATGTTCGTGTCCTTATCGAGCGTAAGTCCTATATCGGCCGACATGGTATAACGCATGAGATTCGAAAAGTCCTGCTTCCCGATGAACCGAACCTTTTCTTCCAGTTTCAACACACGTGTCATTCGTTTCAATTCATCTATCACATCTCCCCCACCGATGATGAAAAGCACCGCATTATTCACCCACTGCATGGCCTGCACCGCTTCTTCGGCACCACGCTGCACATTGATGCCCGATCCCTGCAGGATCATCATTTTTTTTCCCGGGGCCAATCCTTCCAACCCAGGTTTTCCGGGTGCGATGGCATAATTGGCCGGGATATTTCGTACCACATGAAGCTTGGTCCCGTATTCCTTTTCATAATATCCCGCAATGCTTTTGTTCACGGTAAAAACATATTGCAGCTTAGGAAAGATCCTTCTCTCGATACGTTTCCAGAAATTCTTTTTCCATGTGCTATGTTGCAGCTCGGGAACCTCACAAAATATTTCGTGCGTATCGTACACCAGTTTCGCGCCTTTCCATTTCGAAACGATGCGGTTGGGCCAAAGCGTGTCGAGGTCGTTGGCCACCAGCACATCCGCCTTACGAAAAAGAAGAAAAAAGAAAAGGCGGATATTAAAGGAAGCATAAAAGAAAAATCCTTTCTCGAATAACAATCTCATCCGGTGCGTGCGATAAGGACGAACATCCATTTCTTTACTCGTACGCTGCTTCCTTCCAACGAGCATAACATCATAACCCAATTCGTGGAGCACCATACACGTACGATTCACACGCTGGTCGGTGACCAGGTCGTTGATCACCGAAACAATGGCCTTTTTGCGGGGGGTACTCAAGGATGATGCTTAAATGACACTAGTGCCGTGAAGATATTAATAATTAACGTTGAATAACTTCATTTATTGAGGAGCGGGACATAGCCTCTACTTTGTATTTTTAGACCATGATCATTACCGAAAATCATCCGCTTGTAAAGGAGAACACCTTCGGCATTGAAGCGTATGCCCGTTTTTTCATCGAGCTCGATAATGTGAGCGAGATGAAGGAATTATTGTCGACCGACCAATTCCGCTCCATGCCGCAACTTGTGCTGGGAGGAGGGAGCAATTTACTTTTCACGCGCGATTTCAGCGGGGTGGTGCTGAAGAATAACATCAAAGGAATTTCCCTGGTAAAGGAGGATGAGGAACATGCGTATGTTCGCGCGGGCGCGGGTGAAAACTGGCATCAATTCGTTTTACATTGTATTGAAGAGAATTATGCAGGTATAGAAAACCTTTCACTGATCCCCGGAAATATTGGCGCGGGACCTATGCAGAATATTGGCGCCTATGGAGTGGAATTGAAGGATGTTTTTCATGAGCTGGAAGCGCTCAATATGGAAACGCTGGAGATTGAAACATTTTCGAATACCGGTTGCCGTTTCGGCTATCGTGAAAGTATTTTCAAACAGGAAGCAAAAGGAAAGTACATCATCACTTCTGTCACACTGCGGCTCAACAAAAAGCCTAAGTTCAATACAAGTTATGGCGCAATAGAAAAAGAGCTGGAACAGATGGGCGTACAGCAACTTTCCATTCGCGCGATCTCCGATGCGGTGATCCGTATCCGCAAAAGCAAACTGCCCGACCCAACGGTGATCGGGAACGCGGGAAGCTTTTTTAAAAACCCGGTTGTAAGTACCGGTAAATACGAATCGCTGAAAAAAGAATTCCCGGCAATAGTGGGTTACAAAAATTCGGAAACGGAAACCAAACTCGCAGCCGGCTGGCTGATCGAGCAGTGCGGATGGAAGGGAAAGCGGGAGGGAGATGCCGGTGTGCACAAGGACCAGGCGCTGGTGCTCGTAAATTACGGTCATGCCAGGGGGAATGAGGTATTTGAACTTTCGGAAAAGATCCTCCGGTCAGTAAAAGAGAAATTCGGTATTACACTCGAACGGGAAGTGAATATTGTGTGAACGGTTGTTGGACCAGCCGTTTCGCGAAAAACGAAAGCCTGCATTATTGGTGGATGACACACATACTTTTCTCAAACATTGCCGTTGCGTGAAATAAAAACCGGAAGCCCTACCAACCACCACCACCTGCCACAACTCCTTCGATGTTCAACCGCTCCTTTTTCAAGTACGTCCTCTGCCTTTACCTTCTCTGCCTTCTGTTCCTGCTTTTAGTTCGCCTCTTTTTCGTCACCTATCATTTTTCCTCCATTACCGCTTTTTCATTTGCTGCCGTGCTCCAAACTTTTTTCACCGGTTTTATTTTCGATTCCTGCGTAAGCTGCTGTATTTTGCTCATCGCTCTTTTATTCCCGCTCATGGCGCTGCGCTTTCTTCGCAGCAAAACCATCCATCTCTTTTCCATTACGGTCAATATCCTTTTTTCACTCGCGCTTTTTATCAACATCGTTGATGTTTTTTATTTCAACCAGTTCGGAACACGAATGAATATGTTCGCGGGAGAAGCGCTTCATGATCCTTACAAGATCATCTCCACCGCATGGAAAATATATCCGGTAGTACGGATCCTCCTTGCTTACTCCGTCCTGGTTTTCATTTTCATTCGGGTACACGGAAGACTGCTGAAAAAGACCGACAGCAAAGAAAGGCCGGAAATAAAATGGGCGTTCTTTTCAATCATTTCCCTTGGAGCACTTTCCTTCCTGTATTATGGCCCGCCCTTATGGACCCTCTCTTGTTTTTCCGATTCCCCCGTACTCAACCAGGCTTCGCTCAACGGGGTTTATACACTTGTCAAATCCTGGGACCAGCAACGCATTTACGATAGCGACATCCCGGCCTGGCATTACACCAGCGATGAAGACGCTTTGAATATCTTGAGGGATTCCATTGCGGGAATGCAGCAACGCTTTGCAGGCGTATCAGACATTCCAACGCTTCGTTCCAATACCACTACCGACAGCTTCCGGCAAAAAAATGTAGTGATCATCATACTCGAAAGTTTCGGGAGCCGTTTTGTCGGGAAGATGAATGAAGGCAAAGGCTTTTCCCCGAATTTCGACCGGTATTGCGACAGCGGAATGTTCTTTACACATTTTCATTCCAATGGTCCGCGCACCCAGAACGGGATCATGAGTGCAGTTTCGGGATTTCCATCCATACTCGGAAATAATTTACAAAGACGAAAAGGCGTGAATGAATTCCATACGCTCGGGAATATTTTGCAGGAAAAAGGATACGAGACCAGGTTCCTCCATAACGGGCATGCCGATTACGATGACATGGACAAGTTCATGCGGCAGGGAGGTTTTCAAATGCAGCTGGATGTGAACGACTATTCCAAATGGAGAATGAAGAACGAATGGGGAGTGAGTGATGAGGACCTTTATGAAAAAGCATATGACATGATATGGAATACAAGAGGGAAGCCCGTGCTTTCGGTAATGCTTACCATGAGCAATCATGAGCCCCACGAGCTGCCCGGGGAGTTCAGGAAACAGCACCCGGAGGTGGAAAAGATGGATGCCAGGCAGGCTACATTTTATTACAGCGATGCAGCACTTGGGAGCTTTCTCGACAAATGCAGCCATCATCCCCAATACAGGAATACCCTATTCGTGATCATTGCCGATCATGGAGAAGCGTACGGGCCTGAAGATAACTTCTGCAAGATCTTCCACATTCCCTGCCTGGTCCTTAATGCAGAGCAGGGAAAAGGAGTTTCAATGAACACGGCTTCTCAATGTGATGTTCCCTCCACCGTTCTTTCTCAACTTCACTACAGCGGGAATTATCATTTCATAGGGCAGGATATGTTCTCAAAGGAGTTTCATCCCTTCGCCTTCATGCACGCGTACGGGAGTGACCTTTTCCTTTGCCGCGACAGTATCATGCTTAAATACTATTTCGAGAACGGGAAGGCGGAGTTTTATTATACCGATCGTCATCATTACCAACGTACAGCGAACGATGTTCCGCAGGAAGTTCAAAAAAAGATGATCGCATTTTTGCAGCGTTACATACAATCCATCACCTGGATATTCAGGAATGGAAAATACAGGGAGAAATAAAATAGGATTACCTGATCTCAACTCCTCGCATCCCACCCCGCACGCCATACTACTTGCAGTTTTCCTTCAGGATTTCATCAGCCTGCGTGTAGCCCAAAGCTTTCACCTTGCTAAGATCCGAACAGGCTTTCTCATTTTTTCCAAGATGCAGTTCCGCCATTCCCCTGTTATACCAGGCCTGCACAAGGTCCGGATCGATACGAATCGCTTCGCTATAATCCTTGATCGCTTCCTCATTATCATTAAACCCATCCATCTCTGCATTTCCTCTTTCGAGATACGCCAAAGCGGAGTTGGGATTTATTGCGATGGCCTGGTTATAATCATCAATGGCTTTTTCAAATTCCTTCATTCCATAATACAGTCGACCGCGGTTTGAATATGCTTCTGCGTAATCATGCGAAAGATGAATAGCCGTGGTGTAATCCCTGATCGCATCATCGGGCTTACCGGCATAATACAACGCGATGCCGCGGGAATTGTAAGCAAAAGCATTGCCGGGTTGCCTGGCGATCACATCTGTAAAAAGTGCCAGGTCATTCTTCCATTGCGGAATACGCAAAAATGTCAACACGGAAAATGCAATTAAGAAACCACCGATAAAGGTCTGGAGCAGGTTTTTTTTAACCGGGAACCAGGTTGGGATACCTGCAATAAGAAAGAAGAGCCCGATGTAAGGCAAATAGCAATAGCGGTTCGCCCTGTACCCGTCTTCAAAAAAACCTGCGAGGCAGGGCGAGATCGAAAAAAGAAAAAATAAACCTCCGAACAGCACTTCCCGTCTCTTTCGCATTGCCCATATCCATGCAATTATGGCGAAGGTAAACAGCGGTGATATGTAATAGAGCACCGGCAATACACCTTCATTCTTTACAGGGTAAGAATAAATGGCGCAAAGATCCACAGGCCAGAAGAGTTCCAGGAAATAACCGGCCACTGAATAAGCGATCATAAAAAACTTATCGACCAGCGTAAATTCACCCGCACTGTGCGTTTGCGCAATATCGGTACGGCATAATATCGCAACAGCTATTGTGGCTGAAGCGACAAGAAAGAAAGGAATTTTTTCGAAGATCGCATTCCAATTCAGCTTCCTGGCCATTAAATGATCGAGAAGAAGGAGTATCACCGGCAAAGCCACGGCAGCGGATTTACACAAACAAGAGCAAATAAAAAGCAATAAGCAGATCGCAAATATGAATTTACTTTTATTCAAAACATACTCCGTGTAAAAGACCAGCGAAAGCAAAAAGAAGAACGTGAACATCAAATTGCTGCGTGTGGATACCCAACCCACGCTGTCCACCCCGCCCGGGTACAATGCGAACATTGCAGCTGTAAAAAATGCCACCTCGTTTTTCGAGATCCTTTTGATGAAAATGAATACCAGCAATACATTCATCAAATGAAGGAATAAATTGAAGGCATGGGAAAATACCGCACTATTTCCCGTCCACGCATCGAACCTGAACGAAAGATCCACCAGCGGTGCATACATGTTAAGCGTAGAAGAAATGAATGCATGTATTACACTTCCCCTCCCCTGCGCGAGCCATTGCGGGTCATCGTAATTGAGGTAATTATTACCAAGCGAACGGAAATAAACGGCAGCGGTAATAAGCAATAATACCGCAACGAGCGGGCGTGAATGCCTCTCAAAAAAAGATGACCGGTCCATGAGGACCAAAGCTAATCAGAAAAGATAGATCGGGGTTCAGGACAGCTCCGGCAAATATTTTTTGCGAAGCACATCAAGGTGATGCAATTCATGACCGGAAGTAACATAGATAAGCGAACGCACGGTCATGTCCCAGTTATTGGCACGGCCCTTTCGCGCAAGCGCTTCTTCATCAAAATTGCGGAAGAGGATAAGATTGGATTCACGCACCAGCCCGAACTCGTGCGCAATATCATACAAGGTGCGTTTGTTGTAGCCCGCGTGCGGAGCGTAAATATCCTGGTCGTAGCCCGGCAGTTCCACTTTGTCATTCCTCGCAAAACGCAAGGCACGGTAAGCCATGATGCGCTCGGTATCTATGATATGGCCCACCACATCCTTGATGGTCCACTTGCCCGGAGCGTAACTGAAATTTTCAAACTCCTCGGGAATGTTGGAAAGTATCTGCTGCAGGTCGAGAATGGAATCCTGCAGTTTCTTCATCACGCGGTCGCCCGGAACCAGTTTAATATACTGCTCGAAAAATTCAGGGTATTCACTTTTACCGGGACGTGGAATGATCATATAAGGAATGAATGGGACATTATTTTACCTTCTCCATCTCACTCATGATGAAATCCACAAGCTCCTTGACATACTCACGTGAAAAATCAAAACGGATCCCTGCCGTTGCATAGATCTCGGGAATGGATTTGGTGTAGCCGAGCGATAAAGCGGCCTGGTAAGCATCCAGCGCTTTTTCGGGGTTCTTTTTATAATTCCTCCATACGGCCACCGCACCCAGCTGCGCAAAACCATATTCGATATAGTAGAACGGCACTTCGAACAAATGCATTTGTCCCTGCCAGTATCTTTTTTTGTAATGCTCAAAGCCACTCCAATCGATCACGTTCCCGTGAAACTCGCTTGTAAGTTCAAGCCATTTTTTCTCGCGCTGCTCCAGCGTGTGCCCGGGGTTCTCGTACACCCAATGCTGGAATTTATCAATGATCGCGATCCAGGGAAGTGTGTGCAGTATCTTTTCAAGTTGTTCCTTTTTCGCCCTGCGCAATTCCTCTTTATCCCTGAAGAAAACGTCCCAGTGTTCCATCGAGATCAATTCCATGGACATGGAGGCGAGCTCCGCCACTTCAGAAGGCAAGCTTTTGAACTCGGTGATATCGAGATCGCGGCTAAGGAACGAATGAACGGCATGACCACCCTCGTGCACCATGGTAACGAGATCACGGTGCGTTCCAACGGCATTCATAAAAATAAAAGGCACCCCAATCTCGTACAGGGGATAATTGTATCCACCGGGCGCTTTGCCCTTGCGTGAATCCAGGTCGAGGTGCTTCATCGCGTGCATGGTCTCCAAACATTCCCCGAAGAACGGACGTACTTTATAAAAACACTCAATGGATCTTTCAATGAGTTCAGTGCTGTTCGCAAAAGGCTTCAGCGGCTCCTTACCTGAAATGTCAACGTCACCATCCCAGGGACGCAGCACATCCAGCTTGAGTGCCCTTTTGCGTTCTTCATCAAAACGAATATTAATGGGAACGATCTCGCTGCGTATCGATTCATGAAAATCAAAACAATCCTTCACACCATAATCAAAACGACCCAGCGCAGCAAATTTATAGTCCCGGTAATTGAAAAAGCCCGCATTGCGACCGATCCTGTCACGAATGCCGATGAGCTTTGTGTACAGCTCGTTCAGCGTTTGCTCGTCCTTTTGCCTGCGCTCCTGCATCAGTTTCCAAACCACTTCCCTGACGTTACGGTCGGTCTCCTTCAACAGGCTCGCCCCGCGCT
>DATDFI010000192.1:0-2579 GCA_036522695.1 Bacteroidia bacterium
ACATTTTTCCGTCCTTATCCTCACAGCAGCACCACACGCGGCCATTGCTCAAATGGTTCGGATCATTGCTGTGCGCATCATAACGCTTGCAATGGCCTGTGCGCGGGTCGAAACAATTCACTCCTTCGTTATATGTTCCTATCCAGAAATTTCCCTTACTGTCCTTGAAGATCGTGGAGAGCGTATTGTCCGACAGGCTTTGAGGGTCATCGAAATTGTTTTTATACGTCACAAAATTATACCCGTCATAGCGGTGAAGACCGTCAATGGTCGATATCCATAAAAAGCCGTTATCGTCCTGCACAATGGAAAATGCTGTAGTGACTGTCAATCCCTGGTCAACACCAAAGCGTTGGAACTTGAGCGGGGTATTTTGTGCGAGGGAACAGGAAGCCCCCCAAAGCGCAACCATCAAAATAGCAAAATGCCTTAAACGGTTGCAGGAGTTCATGAGGAAACGGGAAGGTGTAAAGCAAATATAACCTAAAACTCCACTCCTATCACAAGGATGTCATCGAGTTGCGGCAATGCACCTTTCCAATCGGAAATGGTTTTTTCAAGTATGGCTACCTGCTCCTTCATTGGCGTGTTGCGCAGGGAATGAAGGAGTTTTTCAAAAGCATTCTCCATGAATTTATCATCCTCCGTGCCACCGAACTGGTCGCAATAACCATCTGTATAAATGTAAAAGCGATCACCCTTTCCGAGTTGTACACTTGCTTTTTCAAATACCGCGGGTTTGCCGGTAACGAGTCCAACGGGGTGCTTCCCGATCTTGAGTTTTTTCAATTCATTCTTTGTGACGAGGAGGAGGGGTCTTCCGCTCGAGGAGAATTCGAGTTGGCCGGTGCGCGGATCAAAAATGCAAAGCGTAATGTCCATCCCGTCAACCGTTCCGCTGTCCTGTTCCTGTTTTTGCAGGGAGACCACCACTTCCTCGTGAAGGTCTTCAAGGATCACCTGCGGGTCGCTGATCTTTTTAACATTCACGATGTTGTTCAGGAGATTGTTTCCCACCAGCGACATGAAAGCGCCCGGCACCCCGTGCCCGGTGCAGTCCACAGCCGCAACAACGATGCGTTCGTTCTCATTCGGGCCAATGGAGGTGAACCAGTAAAAATCACCGCTCACAATATCCCGGGGCTTGAAAAGGATGAAAGAGGAGGGGAGGAGCTGCTCCAGTTTTTCTTTTCGCGGCAGCACCGAATCCTGTATGCGTTTTGCATAATGAATGCTCGAGGTGATGTCGTGGTTCTTTTTTTCGATGAGCTTTTTTTGTTCTTCAACGGTGCTTTTTTCCTCGCGAAGCTCCCGTGTTTTAACCTGCACCTGCTCGCGTAACATTTCCTGCACACGCTCCAGGCGCGCGGTGCGGATGCGAATAAAGCTATAAACACCGAAAATGAAAATGCCGGAGCACAAAATGTAGAACCACCAGGTGCGCCAGAAGGGCGGGGTGATGGTGAAGCGGAAGCTGGCCGGGACCGTATTCCATTTTCCATCGCTGTTGCATGCGATCACTTTGAAAACATAGTTGCCGGGCGGCAGGTTGGAGTAGGTTGCGAAGGTTTCAATTCCCTCTTTCGTGAATTCCTGGTCGAAGCCCTCGATCATGTAACGGTACTTCACTTTTTTGGAAACGGTGAAACTCAATCCTGCAAAATCGAAAGTGAGGTGGTTCTGGTTGTAAGGGAAGGTCATGTGCGCGGGAAGCGGTCCTGCTCCTGCGGCACTGTCGGTATAAAGTGAATGATCGAAGTTCTCGAAGAAAAGGCGGACATTGGTCACGTGCGTTAAGGGCTCGATCGTGCTTTGCACATCCTGTGCCGGATCATAAATGAACACGCCCTTCACCGTGCCGAAATAGATCTTTCCATCCTCGCTTTTCAGAACCGACCCTGTATTGCATTCCACCCCACCGAATCCTTCGTCCTTCCCGAAATGCGTGGTGTGCACCAGCCCGCTGCGCCTGAACTGGGCCGCATCCAGCTTGTCGATCCCGTTATTGGTCCCTACCAGGAGGTAATTGTCATCCACAAATGCGATCGCGTAAACGGTGTTGGAGGAAAGCCCGTCTTTTTTCGTGATCTTTTTGATTTTGCCGCTCGAGGGATCAACCACGCTGATGCCACCGAAATTTCCCGTCCAGATGTTCCCATCCGCATCTTCATCAAGACATAAAACGGCATCATCGGCCAGGCCTTCCCTGGAAGTGAAGTTGCGGAAGGAAATTTTTCCATCGTTCTCTACGAGCAGGGAAAGCCCGCCTCCCGAACTGCCGATCCACAAACGTTGTTGTTTGTCCTCGTAAAAGCGGAGAAAGCGATCGCCCGCAAGTCCTGTATGTGAATTGAAGAGGGTGAATTTTTTCCCGTCCCACAAATTCAAGCCATTCGCGGTGGCGATCCACATCCTTCCCTTCCTGTCGCGGAATAGCGATCTTACGTTATTGCTGCTGAGCCCGTCTTTTTCAGAATAGAAAGTGAATTTCTTTGATGAAGGATCGTATTTACAAAAGCCGTTCCCGTATGTCGCAAACCAGATGGTTCCGTCACGGTCCTCCATCACGGTCCATATCT
>DATDFI010000193.1:0-4427 GCA_036522695.1 Bacteroidia bacterium
CTGCCGGTGGCTGAGCCTTGGCAAAACAAAGGCGGATGATCTCATCCTGTGGTCGGGCGTTTTCCCGGAAGACCTTGACCCGGCCAATGAAAAAAATATTTTGCACAACACAAAGGTGCACTGCCTGGTGGGCACCCAGGACGAATTCATTGATGAACTGCAGCGGATGAAAATGAAAATTTTCCTGGACCGGAATTCGCCCGGGCACACTTTTACCCTCTTTGACGGAAAACACGAGATACCGGCCGGTGTGCTGGAAGCGCTCTCCTCTACGCTATGATCTTTTGAAATCCTTCAGCCAGTTGAGTGCATCACTCTCCCTGGTGAACATGCGTGTGGGGCGCGCGGGGCGGTTGATGCGGATATAAAGGTCGGCAATGAGCTTTTGCAGCAAGGACTTCAACACGTAAGCTTCAGCGCTCACATAGGGATTCGAATCTTTATATGAAACATGGTGCATGGCCCTTTCGCTGGGAACGGTTTTCTCATCGCCCGTTATGAGCATGGGAGCTTCAGTGGTAAGTTTGCCGCAAGCCTCCTTTATCTTCATCACGTGTTCGGGCTCTATTTTCATGGCGGTAAAGAAATGCGTGTGCAACAGGCCATCCTTCCTGAGAGAGACAGAGCAAAAGCCAAGGTCGATGGTGTTCATTGATGGGTCCACAGGCTGTAAAAATAAAGTAATCCTGCATTACGGCAAATTTGCCTCCTGCCGGCAATAAACCTGCCGATCTATACCGGCAAAAACTCACGAAGCCATTGTAATGCTTCCCCTTCCTTCGTGAACATACGGGTGGGCCGGCCCGGGCGGTTGAACCGCAAGTACAGGTCGGCAATAAGCTTTTGAGCAAGGGATTTCAGGATATACGCTTCGGCCAGCGCATAAGGATTGGAATTTTTTTGCGAAACATACCGCATCGCACTTTCACTCGGGATGGTCTGCTCATCCCCATCGATGAACATGGGAACTTTGGCGCCACGCGTAAGTTCGCCACAGGCTTCATTGATCTTCATCACGTGCTCCAACTCGATCTTCATCGCAGAAAAGAAATGCGTATGGATGATCCCATCGGGTCGAAGTGTGACCGAACAGAAACCAAGGTCGATGCTTTGGGAGCCTGGTGAACTCACAAGCTAAATTTACGGGAATGTTTCAACATCCTGAAACGAACTTCTCTCCATTTGACCGAGGGACCGCTTTGAAGTGAAACGGGAACATCGACAAGGCTTTATCTTCTGTACCTCAAGCCCGCTTTTTTCTATTTTTGCCCACATGAAGCACCTGTTGTATAAAAAGCTCACGGTATTACAGGTCATCGCCATCTTCTTTATTCTTTTCACGCTTCTTTATTTCTCCTTTTTCTTTTACCTGGCCAAACCCGGACCGCAAGAAAATATCTCTGAGAAAAAAGACAGCAGCGGCACGCAAACCGAATTGAAAACGGAGGTGCCGCTGAAAAAGGACACCACCTCCT
The DNA here is from genome assembly GCA_036522695.1 of Bacteroidia bacterium. Taxonomy (GTDB): domain Bacteria; phylum Bacteroidota; class Bacteroidia; order JADZBD01; family JADZBD01; genus DATDFI01. The sequence continues at coordinate 1,476 of DATDFI010000193.1, forward strand.
TCGATCGTTTAAAGATCGCACTCGACACACTGGCAGCCAAAAGTGAATTGCTTCATTCGGGGTTCGGGTTTTGTTTGATGTCGCCCGACAGTAATAAAGTCCTGCTCGAGTATAACAGCCGCCAGAGTTTAGTACCTGCTTCGGTGATGAAAACGGTCACCACCGGTGTTGCGCTGGGCAAACTCGGCTCGGGATTTCGCTATGTAACGCGACTCCAATATGACGGAGAGATCAGCAATCGTGTGCTGAACGGGAATATTTACATTCTTGGCAGCGGTGATCCCTCCCTCGCTTCGGATGTGTTCCGGCAAAATGCAACGGAGGAGCTGATGCGTGAATGGGTGGGCGCGATAAAAAATCTCGGTATCGACTCGGTGCGGGGAATGATACTGGGTGATGCGGGGATCTTTGAGCCCGATCTTATTCCCGCGGGTTGGAGTTGGGAAGATATACAGAACGATTATGGGGTTGGTCCCTGCGGGCTTTCGTTCCGTGAAAATATGTACGATATAGACCTCATTGCAGGCAATAAAGGGTTATTCGTAAAAGTTTCTCCGCCCGTGCCGGGATTGAAATTGCACAACCAGGTTTTGGTGAATAAGGTGGCGAAGCCGTATGTATACGTGATGGGCGGACCGTACCAGGATGAGCGTGTGATGTGCGGGGAAGTGAACGGAAGTTATGAATGCAGGAGCGCAGCACCCGATCCCGCCCTCTATTGCGCCTACACGCTCATGAAAAGTTTACAGAAGAACAAAGTAGAAGTAAAGGATTCCTGCGGAACCGTACGGCAATTGCGGCTCGAAAATAAGTACAATAAGAAAGAACGAAAAACATTTCACAGCACCTATTCGCCTTCTCTTTCGCAATTGGTTTATCACACCAACCAGGTGAGCCAGAATTTTTATGCCGAAACATTTTTACGCACACTCGGCTTTTTCGATTCCAACTTCGGCAGTACGTTTGCGGGGACCAGCGCGGTGGCGAAATTCTTCAGGGAACACAACATCGACCTGCACGGGTTTTACATGGTTGACGGAAGCGGGGTTTCGCGCTACGATGCCATCAGCACAAAGTTTTTATGCGATATGCTTACAATGTACTCGAAGGATTCTTCCATTTTTCATTCCTTTTATCATTCGCTTCCCGTGTCGGGTATAAGCGGTACGCTGCGCAATATAGCTGATGACAGCACTTCATCCGGAAAGATCCACGCCAAGAGCGGGTACATGACGCGCGTGAGAAGTTATGCCGGTTATGTCACTACAAAAAGCGGGAAGATGCTGGTGTTCGCAATGATCATGAATAACCAGGAATGGGATGCGACCGAGACGAGGGACCGGCTGGAGCAATTGATGAAACTCATGACCGAACTCGACTGAAAATCTTTTATGGAGATCATCACCGGAACTTTCCCGCCCAAACCTGCCGAGCCGCCTGTTAAAGATGCCTGGGGCCGCTCGGTGATCAGCCTCCTGCTTTTTGTAACGCTCTATTATTTCACGTTCGATCGCTCGCCAAAATACATCGCCATGCTGGTGGGTGTATTGTTACTGCACGAGATGGGACATTTTACTGCGATGAGGATCTGCGGTTATAAGGAAGTAAAAATGTTCTTCATACCTTTTTTCGGGGCCATGGTAACGGGAAGCAAGCATGAAGTTTCGCAAAAAGAACGAAGCGTGATCCTGCTGGCGGGGCCTGTGCCGGGGATATTGCTTGGATGCGCGCTGGTGATGTACTGCTATTACACCACTTACGATACCGGCATCATGACCTGTGCACGCATGCTCATCTGGATAAATGTTTTCAACCTTGCGCCTGTGAACCCGCTGGACGGAGGAAGATTGATTGAGAATCTTTTCTTCCGCGCTAACAAGGCCGTCCAGGTCGGTTTCATCTCGCTTTCGGCTGTAGCCTTCGTGGCCTTTGCGGTCTATTATGAGAATTACATTTTATGCATCATTCCCGGCCTTATGATCGGGGGAATAAAGCGGATCGATAACCTTTCGAAGGTGAGAAAGAAACTGGATGAACTGCATGTGGATTATAAAAAGACCTATGCCGAACTCAGCGACCGGGAATACTGGCTCATACGCCAGCAGGTAAAAATTGAATTGAGTAATTCTTCCATGGACGCGCCCTCGCAATGGGACCCTTCCAAAGAAACAGCCATTACCATAAATATGGTGAAAGGCACTTTGCAGGAAAAGCTGGTGAATGACACTTCCGCACCCGGAAAAGTATTTGTGCTTTTTGTATGGCTCGCCTCCATCGCCCTTTCGGTCTATTTTATTTTGCTTGCCCGCCACATGTATGCCGGATACATCAGCCAGAACGGGGTCTTCTTTTCCCGGTAAGCGCCATTTATCACACTTGAGATAAAAAACCCGGGCCTTACGCAATTTTTATTTTCGCCCCACGTTTTACCACTGACCCCGACATCACAGCTGCCCAAACACTATTACAGATGACGGAATTTTAAAAGACCGGGACCTTATCGGAGGTCCGTATGCGCATTACCGCATTTACAGGTTGGAAGGTCCACAAAAAGCAGGCGATATTTCTCTTCCTGGTGCTCACTCTACTTTTACTGGTCGACCGCGCGGTCTTCATCCATCGCTTTTTCTCCAACTACATTGAAGGTGACCAGGCGATTTTCTGGTACGCGGCCGATGAAGCCATGCACGGAAGGTTTCATGAACCCTGCTTCTTCGGGCAATCCTACAATTCCAACCTCGAGCCTTATCTCGCTGTCCCGCTCATTCTTGCCGGGATGGCTTATCGTTATGCCCTGCCTGTCGTGACCCAATGCTTAGCGCTGGCCCCCTTCTTCATTTTTTCCATTCTCTTTTTCCGCAAAAAAAATTATGCCGGTGCGTTTGCACTTCTTGCATTGCCGCTGCTGTTTCCTATTGAATACATTCTCATTTCATCGCTCCCGCGAGGGTT
>DATDFI010000194.1:0-6828 GCA_036522695.1 Bacteroidia bacterium
CTTCCTCCCCCGTGCGCAAAAGCCACGCGCAGATAGGGCCGCACCGTTCAATAAAAGCTCTTTGGTGCGCTCGTCAAAATCCGAATTCTTAATGAGCGTGCCAGGAATATTTTCACCCAGCGGGAAAGGATAATCGCTGCCCAGTGCAATTTTTTCGGCACCGAACATTTCAACAATGTAATTCAGCATGTTGGGTTCGTGAACCAGGCTGTCGAGCCAGAATTTGCCGATGTATTTTGCCGGATCACTTTTATTATCGATGGCCACCAGGTCGGGCCTGCAGTCGAAGCCGTGTTTGATCCTTCCGAAGGTTGCGGGAAAGCTTCCTCCCCCGTGCGCAAAAGCCACGCGCAGATCGGGCAAGCGTTCAAACACTCCACCGAATATCAATGAACAAATAGCGCGGGAGGTTTCGGCAGGCATGCCGACAAGCCATGGAAGCCAGTAGCGTTGCATCTCTTTTTCTCCCATCATTTCCCATGGATGGATAAAGATGGCCATGCCCAGCTCTTCGCATCTTTTGAAAACAGGGAAGAATTCCTCCTCGTTCAGGTTTTTTTGGTTCACATTGCTGCCGATCTGTATTCCCACCAGGCCGATCTGCTTGCAGCGTTCCAGTTCTTTCACCGCCATCGATGCATCCTGCATGGGGACCGTTCCCAGCCCGATGAATTTTTTCGGAAAACGATGAACGATGTCCGCAATATGATCGTTCAGGAATTTGGAAAGATCAAGACAATCTTTCGGTTTTGCCCAATAGCTGAACATGACCGGTACCGTTGAAAGCACCTGCACATCCACGTGGTGATGATCGCACTCCGAAATTCTTTTCTCCGCGTTCCAGCAATTATCCTCTACCTCACGAAAGAATTTCCCGTCATCTTTTATCATGCGCGCGCAGCAGGGCTTATGGTGATCCAGTTGAATGAATCCACCGTAACCGAATTTTTCTTTCCAGTTGGGAATATGCTCGGGCAGGATGTGTGTGTGAATGTCGATGGTCAACATAACTATTTTCCCTGCTGCTTGAGGTTATTATACAATCCCATGTAGCGCTGCGCCTCGGCCTCGTTGCCTAAACTTTTGTAGGTGATGCTGATGAAGTAATAGGGCATGGATTTATCAGGTTCGAGCTCGGTAACTTTCTGGTAATTGACGATGGCAAGCTGAAAATTCTGAGCAGCTTCCTGCTGTTTGCCCTGCTTTGCAAAATTTTCGCCCAGGGTACCGTACACGGCTCCTAAGTTTCCATACGCATCGCTGTAGCCGGGATTGCATTCAACAGCCAGCGAGAACTCCCTGCGCGCATCATCATAACGTCCCACGCTGAACAGCACGTTCCCGTAATTATTGTGATAAATGGGAGTTTTGGGATTGATCGCAATGGCCTTCTCGTAATTTTCGGCAGCCGTTTTAAAATCTTTTTTGTTGAGGTAAATTTTTCCAATTTGCTGCCAGGCATCACCGAATTCGGGATAAATTTTAGTGGAACGTCTCAACTCACTCAAAGCCGAATCGAGGTACATGTTCTTCGTGACCGAATCTTTTGCATTCTCTTTCAGAAAATCATCCTGCGACATGTAATTGCCGAGATAAAAATGCGTGCGGGCGCTCAATGGAGCAGTACGGATATCTTTTTCGTAAAGCGTGAGATTATCATACCAATCAACATTGCGCGTAACGGTTTTGAAAGAGTACAATACAAAGATCACTGCCAGCACCGCAATCGCCTTCGAATATTTTTTGAAAAAATCCCCCAGGAGGGCCACCTTATTCCCTACCTCAACAGGCCGTAAATATTTCGCGATAAGCACGCCAATAGCAAGGCAAAATCCGAAGGAGGGCGCATACATCAGGCGTTCCCCGTAATTGGTGCCGATCACCATCACAATGTTGGAAGCGACCGATGCAGTGATGAAAAAATAAATGATGCCGAATGCGATAGGGTCCTTTTTGCGGAAACGCATCACGGCATAGGCAGTGAGTGCAGCGTAAGCGAGGAATGAAAGTAAGAACCATTTATCGCCAAAGTCCACCACTTCTATCTCGCGGAAAGATTTGTCGGACACGAGCGGGTGGGGGAAGAAAAATGTTTTGAGGTACATGCCCATGATCAAAATGGCGGTAGGAAAACGTTTGGCAATGCCGAGGCCCGACATCATGTTGTCGATCTTTGCCGTTTCACCTACAATGTTGCTCCCCCCGCGGGCTTCGTTCAGCACATGAGCGCGAATCATAAAAAATATCGCAGCCACTCCCGCAAGACACAATGTTGCAGTAATGTTCTTCGCGCTTTTCTCATCGGTGAAGAACCAAATCATAAGCGGGATCACCGCCAGGAATGTGATGCCCGACTCCTTTGAAAGCAGGCAAAGGAAAAATGAAAGACCAGCGAGAACAAGATTGGCCGGTTTGCTGGCGGAAAGCTTTTTGAAAATACCCGCGCGGGAATTTAAAACCACCCGGTCGCTCACCAGGAATTTATAGGTGAAGATGGCGGTAACTACAAAAAACAGGAAGCACAAGATCTCATCATGGCTTTTGATGTTCGCGCCCACTTCGGTATGTATGGGATGCGCGATAAAGAGCGATGAGACGAGAAATGAAATAAGCAGGTCGCCCTTTAAATATAAACTCAGCATGTAAAAAAGCAGGAAGCCCGTGAGCGCGTACATGAAAATATTCATGAAGTGCCCGGGCTTGGGATCATTTTCAGAAAAGGACCATTCGTAAGCGAAAAAAACCTTGGAGAGCGGCCGGTACAATTGGTAATCGGGGTTGAAATAGCCGGTACGGTACGTGGAGCTGAGTATTTCCTTGATATTACCGCTTTTGGTTTGCGTATTCTCTTTTATGAGTGAATAATCATCCAGCGCCCACTGGTGGCCGAGTGTGTTGGCATACAGGATGAAAGCAAGGGCCGCAACAATGAATGCGAGCGTTCGTCTTAAACTTCTTTGCGTGTCGGGTTCCTGCCGCACTTTTACCTTCACAGGTTTTTCCTGCGTTTCTTCTTCAATGTCCTGCTGCTGCAGTGCGATCTTTTCTTTGCGTGTCGGCTTTTTGGCCATAAATATGAAGGTGGAAGGATCTAACAGAACAAATTCCTAATGGGGGAATTGGATGTGCAACCGGGCCCGGATCTAAACGGGTTTAGCAGGCGGCTCCATCACATGACCGCATTTTTTGCAGGTGCGCAGTTCCTTGTTCCCGTAAAATTCCGCAAAGGTCTCCTGGAATTGGGTCATAATGTTGGTGAGCATGAAATATTTCTCGAAAAGTTTGTTGTTGCATTTTTCACAGAACCAAAGCAGGCCGTCCTTTTCTCCATCCCTGCGCCTGCGTTCCATCACCAATCCAATGGTGTTGGCCCCGCGCATGGGACTGTGGGGTACGCGTGCCGGCAGTAAAAATATTTCTCCTTCTTTGATGGGAAGAACCACGGCTTTTCCGTCTTCCTGTATGCCCACGTTAATATCACCTTCGAGCTGGTAATAAAATTCCTCGCTCTCGTTGTAATGGTAATCCTTTCGCGAGTTGGGGCCGCCCACCACCATCACCATGAACTCGGTGTCCTCGTACACCACCTTATTTCCAACAGGAGGCTTGAGCAGATGGCGGTTCTCGTCTATCCATTTTTTAAAGCTAAAGGGGCGTGTGATCATGGGTTCTTGTTTTTGACCTGACTAATTTAAAAAAATTACACCAACGAATTACGAATCACGTACGAATCTACGAAATACGAATTCCGGGAATAATTATCGTCTCTGTTCGTATTTCGTATATTCGTAAGCGTAGCCATTCGTAATTCGTTGATATGGATCTGAACCTCTCATCAAAAAATGCCATTGTGTGCGGGAGCACGCAGGGCATAGGAAAAGCATCAGCCATCGAGATCGCACTGCTTGGAGCAAATGTTACACTCGTGGCACGTAATGAAGATGCCTTGAAAAAAACGATAGGAGAGTTGGACTCGTCCAAAGGTCAGAAGCATAATTACATCGTTGCCGACTTTTCGGATCCCGCTTCTTTAAAAGAGAAGGTCGCAGCGTACGTTTCTAAAAATGCAAGCGTTCATATTCTCGTGAACAATACGGGTGGTCCAAAAGGCGGCCCCATCATCAATGCGCAAACGGATGAATTCACCCAGGCTTTTTCGGCTCACCTCATTTGCAATCATATTTTGGTGCAGGCATTGGTAGAAGGGATGAAGAAAGAAAAATACGGTCGCATCATCAACATCATCAGCACTTCGGTGAAGCAGCCATTGAAAAACCTGGGCGTTTCCAACACCATTCGTGCTGCGGTGGGCAACTGGGCCAAAACACTTTCGCTCGAGCTCGCGCAATTCGGCATCACGGTAAATAATGTGCTTCCCGGCATGACCGACACACAGCGTATACGTGATCTATTGAGCGCGCGTTCAAAAGCCACCGGTAAAAGTGTGGAAGAATTAGAAAAAGAAATGCTCGCTGAGATCCCAGCGGGGAGGGTGGCCAGGCCTGCAGAGGTGGCTGCAGCGGTGGCTTTTCTCGCAACACCTGCCGCTGCTTACATCAACGGAATCAATGTGCCGGTTGATGGAGGAAGGACGGGGAACCTTTAAGGATGATGTATGATGGACGAGGGTTTGCACGCAATGATCTTTTGTCTCTCCCTCACTTCCCTCCCGCCTGTTTTATCGCCTCAATGAATTTCGGGTCTACTGCGTAACCTAAGCGCTGTGCTTCGAGCGCATCGTGTAACGCCTCATTGTATTTACCCACTGTAAAATAAGTTCCGGCACGGTTATGCCAGGCCACCGCCAGCGATGGATCGTTTTGAATGGCCTGTGTGTAATCGTCAATGGCGTGCGCGTAATCTTTTTTGTAGAAGTATGCCAGCCCGCGGTTGTAATAGCCTTCGGCAAAAGTGGGAGTAAGATGCAGCGCTTCATTAAAATCAGCGATGGAAAGGTCCATGAGTTTCGGATCCTTAGTTGCCTGCGCGCTGTCCTGCAGGATTTTTCCACGGTTCTGGTAAGCTTTTGTGGAAGGATGACCGTTCCCGATGCAATCGTTCCAAAGCGTGATGGAGTCTTTCCACACTGCAATGCGCTGCCAGGTAAGCACGGAAAAAATGAGAACGAGTACGGGGATCAAAAATTTTCCGGTACCGGTGATGGTGCGATAGGTATTGTTCCCTGTTTTTATTTCCTCAAATCCATCTGCGCAAATTTTTCCGAGTAAGATGAAAAACCCGAGGTAAGGAATATACGTATAGCGATCAGCGATCACCGCCCCGCCCACGGGCAATAATTGCAACACAATGGAAATGGAAGCGAGAAAGAACAAGCATGCGAACACGAGGTATTTGTTTTTCCTGCCGAAAAACCAAACGAGCAGTGCGATGCCTGATACAACAGCCGGTGCGAAATAATAAATGGCAGGATAAAACCCGTTCACTTTTTGAGGGAAAGGATAGAAGCAGGAAAGATCAACAGGGACGAACAATTTATATAAGTAGGCTGCAATACCATAACCTGCAAATACAATTCTGTCGGAAAAAGGATAAGTGCCTGTATCCTGTATGGCGTTGATCGAGTGCTGGGCTTTAATAGCAACCACACCGAAAATGAGTGAAAGCGCGAACCAGTGGATTTTCGAAATGAAAGAGGATGTATTTGTTTTTTTTCCCTCCAGCCGATCGATGAGGATGAAAAGAACGGGTAAAACCACTGCCTGTCCTTTGGATAAAATGGAGAGAATAAAGAGCAGGGTAGTGATGACGTTCCATTTCAGTTTTTCTTTTTCATGCGCGAGGGAATAAGTGTAGGAGCATAACGCTCCTAAAAAGAAAAAGGCATACAACACATCTTTCCGTTCCGATGCCCAGGCCACGCTCTCCACGTGCATGGGATGCAGTCCGAATAACAATGCAGAAATAAGCGCAGCGATATTGTTTTGCAGCAACAGGAATACAAAAAGAAAAACCAATCCCACGTTGAAAACATGAAGCAGGTAATTGGTGAAATGGAAGGGTGCCGGATCGAGCGGCTCCTTTGCATCCAGGTTGAGCGAGATCATCGTGAGGGGATGATAATTGCCCATGTGATAATTTTTGAAATGGTATGAAAGATTATCGCCTGCCGGACCTTTGATATGCGGGTTGTTGGTGATGTATTCCTGGTCGTCCCAGTTGGTGAGCCCGTTCTTAAGCGAAGGATAATAAATGATGAGTGTGGCAACGACCGCAATGAAAAGAAAAGCAAAATTTATTTTTTGCCTGGGCGCAATTGTTTTTCCAGCCAGCGATTTGCCTTCCTGCTTTTGTTTTTGCTTCGCCATGGTGAGAGCAAATGTAGGAATAAAGGTATAGGCATAGAGGTATAGTTATAAAAGGCCCCTCACGCTCTCACGCTCCCCTTTTCATCGGGATGTCATCATACTAAGAAGAAGCGGGTCAATTATTCACCAGCAACTTAAAGCCCTTACCATGAATGTTCAATATTTCAACTTTAGGATCCTCTTTCAAATACTTGCGCAGTTTGGCAATGTATACATCCATGCTCCGGCTGTTGAAATAGCTGTCGTCATGCCAAATGGTGTTGAGCGCGAAGGTGCGGTCGAGGATATTATTGGTGTTGACGCAAAGTAATTTGAGCAGGTCTGCTTCTTTGGAAGTGAGTTTCTGGCCCTGCCCGTTAACGCTGAGCGTTTGCGTTACGTAATTGAAATGATATTTCCCGATGTCGAATTCCTTCTGGTCATTGCTGGCGATGGATTGATTTTTTGTCCTGCGTAAAATGGCTTTCAAACGCAGCAGCAATTCCTCCATGCTGAAAGGCTT
>DATDFI010000195.1:0-8898 GCA_036522695.1 Bacteroidia bacterium
ACACAATAATAAATGTAGGGAACGGTATCCGGCAATGATGAAATATTGGAGGCGCCAAGGCTGTCGCGTATAAAATCACGCACGGTTGGATCGGCCCAGGATTGAAACTTTCCCTGCAGCCAGGAGTAAATAAGGATATAATAGCCGTTGGGCACTGAATCCTGCAGCATGGTACGCATGCCCTGTAATTGCTGTGCGTTATTGGTGCGGAAAATAAAATATAGATCAGGATGAGAAACCCGGCCGCAACCGTTCTGGTTGGGAGGAAGGTCGTTCGCATTGCCGAATGCATGTGTGGCATTGATGGTGTCGTTGCCTGAAGCATCCAGGTGTCTCGTGCCCCAGGGCTGCAGCGTGAGCGGATCGATGATGACTACGTGCATGGCCGGTGTGAGACCGCAGCCCCCGTAATCTTCAATGGTAAGATCGAGTTTATACTCGCAGCCGTACAGTTGTGTGAGGTTGAAATTGGGCAATGGTTGACCGTACACATCGCACAACAAGGTTTTGCCGCTGGTCACAAAATCGAAAGTGCGTTGGTTGCGGTTATAATCGAGAAAAGAAAGATCATCATGTTTGAACTGGAAAAAGTGTGCCTGGGCCCAGCCGTTCTTACCGGGGATATACTGGAACGAAAATTCTTTCCAGCCGCTGTTACGGCTTAAAGCAGGGTCCTTGCGTACGTGCCAGAAATAAACCATGCTGTCGGTAAAAGTGATATTCGGCTTCCAGCTTATCACACCGCCCGGAGCGCTGTTAACCGTATACGTTTGTTTGAACGGTGAATTGTAAAGGTCAGTGGTGTCGATCTCGAATTCATATTTGGAAGGTGCGGCAAAGGGATCACCCGTTGAAGCTTTCAGTGTGATGGTATCCGTTGGGATGATGGCGTAGTTGTAAGGATAAATGGGGACGATGTCGCCCGAAAAAATATCGAGGTAAGCAAAAGTTGGCGCCACCACATCGTTATTCATCTCGTTCAATTCCTGTATGCGGAAAAAAGGGTCAACGCGCACCTCGAATTTATTGAGTCCCGGCCCGAGTATCTTGTCGGTGGGAATATGGAAACGAACGGTATCGCGGTACCAGATCCCGGTTTTGGAGGCGCTGTAAACGCTCGTACTGCCATTGGGGAAGTGGCGGGTGAGCTCTACCTGCACCGTATCGTTTTGTGCCTTGCCTATATTGGTGATCACCACGTTCACTTCAAATGAGTCCTGGGCAGTGGTCACGGTTTGCGGGGTGAAAAAAATGCTCGAGTCGGCAATGGAATAATCGGGAAGGTTGTGCGTGTGCAGGTGAATGGACGGGTCACCATGAAGACTCATCTCGAGGCAGGCCTGGTTGGTGAGGGGGTCTGTATTATTTTGCTGGGTGGTGACAATGGTTTGCTGCATGCAATAGCCGATACTTCTCCCGTAATTATTTACGCTGATGTTATTGTAAAATTCATTCGAGTAATTACAAAGGGCCGAAATGGAAGTTTTGCTGATGGATGCAATGAAACCTATCGCACCCTTTTGCGGAATGAGTATCCATTCTTCACTCGCGCTTGACTGGTTCAATCCTACCGGCTCGTGTATGTCGCCCGTAAAGCAGGAGTTGGCCAGCACCAGCGGGCATTTACCGATGTTGTTGTAATTGGAAGGATAATCGATGTTCTGGTCGAAACTGTTTCCTGAAGCATGACCGAAAAAGGTCATGAGTGAAACACCGTTGTTGATCAGGTAACGTACTGAATCGGAAAGGGTGAGCTGTATGGGTTGGCTGTTATCCTTATAAAAGCTGAAAACCGTTCCGCCATAGCTCGGGCCTTCAATGAGGTTTTTGTAACCATTCAAACAGTTGCGGATGTAAAGCTGCTCGTTCGCATCGGCCCCTCCTCCAAAATGAATGATGTGTTTCATCCATTCAGCTGCGGTAAGTGCCTCGTAGGTTTGAACTTTTTGTAAATAGTCCAGTACTTCCTGGGGGGTTTTAGCCGCCAGTCTCCCGGTAGGAATTCCCGGCATAAGTGCATTGCCGCGCAATCCCGCTGTGAAATAATTATCAGTAGGGGGATAACCCATGGAAGGAACAAGGCAGCTTGCGTAATTGGCAACATAACTTCCATTCCAGTAGGGGTTCCTGCATTCGATCACCGAGATCGCTTTCCCGATAAGAAAAAGATCGCGGGGTGGAGAAACATTGGCGGTGTCGATCGCGAATTTTGCGAAATGTTTTATGGCCAATGGATGCTTGCGGATGCCGTATGCGAACTGGTCGTACAATTCCTCCACATCAGCGATCACAACATTGAAGGTGTTCTGTGATTCGGAAGTGCCGGTGTTTCTATAAAGCCCGTACTGCTTCGCCTCATTCATCAGGCTTTTGTGGGTGATGATGATGAATGCAGAATCGAAATTTTGCGTGGAAAAGTCGGTGAACTGCCCGGTGGGTGTGACCGGCTTGAGCAAAGTGATGTTCAGCATCTGGCTTTGAGAGGTAAGGAAACATTTTTTCTCGTTGCCTGCATCGGGAACCTTCACCCGGAAGCCCGGGCCATTGGCAAAAACTTCAATGCGTTTGCTGTTGGTAAGGTCATAGAGGTAAACAGGAGATGCGTTGGCATTGAAGTTGCCGATATCGAGAAAAGAAGTGCCGGGGCCACCGTTATCGGGAAGATAAAAAGTGAAATTGGATTGTCCTTCCATGTCCACCGTGTGCGGGTATTTTAGCCGGGTGAACATCACACCGGTGCGGTTGCTCCAGTTAAAACTGTTCACGCTGGTATAAACCACGGTAGTGCTTGTGCTGAGTTGTGAAGAAAGGAGGCCGCGGGTAGAGCGGACCTGCCTGTAACCTGCAAAAAAAGTATCAACGGTCAGGATCACCGAAGGATTCTGGCATTCCACTTTCAGTTCATGATCGATGGGCCCGAATTGCGTGGAAGCGCCTACCGCGCAAAACTCCAGTTGCGAGGGGGGACCCGCATTGTAAATTTTAGAAGTGTTGAAGTTATAGCTCACACTGCTGTTCTCGGCAAAGGGGTTGTCGCCCCATCCCTCGGAGGAGGTGTATTGCGGGTCGGTGGAGCCGATAAAGGAAGTTGGACCGAAATAATTGTATTGCGGGGTGAAGTTCACATCATTCTTAAAAAAGAAATTCACGGGTGTGAAAGAACTGAAAGCTGTATCACTGATCAATTGCAGGCGTTGATTGTTCACCGAATTGTTCCAGGTGAGGAAATACGTGGCGGTATCGTTGATGAGGCTGTAATAAGGATTGGGATTTGATGCTGTGTCGTATAACAGCGAATCGAGGAACCCGTCATTGTGTTTTGCGTAAAATTCGATGTAGTCGGTATCGTTCATCACGCCATCCGATTCACCATGAACATAAAGCGGCACTTGCTGTCCGCGACCGAAAATTTGAAAGTTGCGGGGGTCTATTGAAGAAAGATCTATACCCGAGTTCGCCAACGCAAGAGAATCGATGCGATACACCCCGTCATTGATGATACTGAACTTGTAATACTTCTGGGAATAATTGATCCAGGAGTTACAATACTGCTGTGAACGGGCCACCGTTCCGCAAATGAAAAGAAGGAAGAATAACGGGTAAAGTCTTCTCATGCAGAAAAAATAATTAGCGAAGCCTACTGTGTCTTCGCTTTTTTATTGAGATCGAATTTGAGCGAAAAGATGTTGGAGTACAGGGCCACCGATGCATCGCCTATATCTGTAAGCGCGTAATCGATTGTGACTTGCTTGATGCGTACGCCAAGACCAATGTTAGGTTGTACGTTGAGGGCTTTTTTCCCCGCAAAATCGGTCACGTATTGCATATTGCAAAGCCCCGTACGCAGGTAAATAAAATCCTTAAAGCCGATCTCGATGCCGAAATGGGGATCCACACTTGTAAAGCCGGTTTGGATAAGCGTGTTCCTTCTTCCGTCAAAGGTCATGTCGAGGTCGAGCTCGGGCATCACCGAAAACTTGTCCTTGATGTAATATTTGTGCGATGCGCCCAGGATAAGCCTGGGTAAAGTAAGCTCAATAGAATTTTGCGGAATATCATTTCCTGTAAGTGCGAAAGTTTGCTTCATCTGGTCGCTGAGGTTAAAGCTCCAGGCATTAAAGGTGCTGGTCACATCGCGCAACACCGCTCCGAAACGCCAGCCCTTCGCATCGTATTGCGCACCGGCATCCAGCCCGAAGCCCCACGCACCGGCAAAATCCCCGATCTTCCTGCGTATGATCTTCACATTACCACCCACACTCAGGCCGGGAATAGTAAGCTTGCGCGCATAAGAGCCAATAAAGGCATAATCCGCAGCGGAAAATTTGGTGATCTTATCGTAATTCACATTGCCCTGCGCATCGATGAGTTCGGTGGTATTGGGAATGTCATCCACCCCAAAACGAATAATGCTGAACGAGCAGGCACTCAGGCTGTCGATCTTTTTTGCGAATGCCCCGAAATCGTATTTGGCAATACCGGCAAAATATTCGCTGTGCATAAGGCTTACCTGCATATCGCGGGGCAGACCCATCAACCCTGCCGGGTTCCAGTAACCGGAGGTAGCATCACCGGTGGTGGCTACGTTGGCATTGCCCATACCCAGCGCCCGGGCGCCCACACCAATGGCAAGGAACTCGTTGCTGTATTTGGGCGCCTGCGCTTCCGAGAGGCCGGGAAGCAGGAAAACAAGAGCGAAAAACGGGGCGATGTGCTTCATAGAAAATATCCTTAAAAGTAGCAAAATCCACAGAGGTGGACAAATGGTTTTACTTAACGGCAGCGCGAATGAAAAATTGCATGGAAGAGGGATATTTTTCTGTCGCCTATTTTCCCCATCTTTGATATGAAGACAAGTCATTTTGTGAATAGCACCCGACCCTATTTCAAGGAAATAGATGCCTTGCGTTTTATGGCATTCGCGCTTATTTTTTTGTCGCACGTTTTTGTGAGCAATGATGAGCATGTGCTGCACGCAGGCTGGTATACGCGGGCAAGTGCGGGAGCGAGCGCGGGGCTTACGGCCCTCGAGTTCTTTTTCGTGCTTTCTGGATTTTTGATCACGCGGTTGATCTTTGAAGAGCAGGGAAGCGGGGGCTTTGATTTTAAAAAATATTTTGCGCGCAGGAGCTTAAGGATATGGCCGCTCTACTTTTTTACAGTGGCGCTTGGTTACGCTGTTGCTTTATCAGGCCATGCTTCACACCAATTGCCGCCCTGGTACCATTTCGTTTTTTTTACGCTTAATTTTTACGTGGCCCAGCATGGAACCGCATTTTTATTTTTCCTTGTTTTTTTATGGACGATAGCGGTGGAGGAGCAGTTCTATATTTTCTGGGGACTGGCGATGAAGTGGGGGAGGAAATATTTTACGGAGCTGTGCGCGGGTATGATATTGCTTTCGCTTTTTTTCAGGATGATGAATTTCAGGAGCGAATACGAGATGTTGGCGAATACGTTTGGTGTGTGCGGGGATTTTGCGGTGGGGGCTTTGATCGCCCGTATGAGCTTTTACAGGACGCAGTTTTTTGAACGTTCTCAAAATACTTCCCGTGGCGTGATCGTTTTGTTTTATGCGCTGTTGCTTTCCTGTTTGGTCTTTTACCGTATGATTTTTATGAGTTACGGAATGGTTGTTTTTGAGCGGCTCATTTTTTCACTCCTGTTCGGCTTTGTCATTTTTGAGCAGGTGTTCGCGAAAAATTCATTTTTCAAATCGGGAAATTCGCGCGTGCTCACCTACCTCGGTAAGATCTCCTATGGGCTGTACATCTTCCACGGGATCGTCATTGCTTTTTTCAGTAAACTTGCAGCACAGTATCATTTGGACGGAAGTATGCTAGGCGTTTTGATCGTGAACCCGCTCATTATTTTAGTGTTGACGATATTGTTCTCGGTTTTGAGTTATGAATTGGCGGAGAAGAGGATATTGAAATTAAAGCAGAAGTTTTATTAAAGGGTCATACGTTATTTGTTAAGGGTTATTCGTGGAGTGCGCTGTAATTCCCGGAATTAGTTTAATACGTGCTTCCGGATAACCTTAATCCTTTAACATTCATCGTGATCAAAAAGAACATACCCAACTTTTTCACCTGCCTCAACCTTTTGTGCGGTTGCATTGGCATAGTGCTGGCCTTTCGCGGGGAGCTGGTGTGGACGGCCTACATGGTGGGTATTGCTGCGGTGATGGATTTTTTGGATGGTTTTGTGGCGAGGCTGCTCAAAGTTCATTCGGAGATCGGGAAGCAGCTGGATTCACTGGCCGATATGGTGACCTTTGGGGTGGTGCCGGGTGTGGTGATGTTCAAACTTTTCCAGGAATCGATATTCTATTATGGATGGCCTGAAGATATACAGGGTCCGAATGCAATATTACCAGGAAGCTTCGGAGATTTATGGATCGACTTCAACAACCCTTTAACTTCATGGCAATTATTGCTTCCTTTTTCTGCTTTTCTGATTACCATCTTTTCCGCCATCCGCCTGGCTAAATTCAACATCGATACGCGTCAAGCGGATTCGTTCATTGGTGTTCCCACTCCAGCAAATTCAATATTGATCTGTTCGCTTCCTTTGGTATTGTTCACTGGAAATCATCTCAATGAATGTGCGGACGGGGGGTATTCAGGAATAGGACCTCTTATTAAATTTTGGAAAAATGGCCCTGATTTTTTGCAGCAATGGATTATGAATCCCTGGTTCCTCCTCGGCCTAACTCTTGTAATGTCCTTCCTGCTGGTGGCTGAACTCCCGCTTTTCGCGCTTAAGTTCAAGAATTTTTCATGGAAGGATAATAAGATACGTTTCATCTTCCTCGCGCTGTGCCTCGCATTGTTGATAATATTCAGGCAGCTTGGAATACCATTTATCATAGTTTTGTACATCTTAATGTCAGTGGTAAATAATTCAGTTAATCGTAATAAAAGAACATCATCGGATTACGAATAGCGCTGTGCGCTACGAATCTACGAAATACGAAAGCCTATTATTAAACCTATTCGTATTTCGTAGGTTCGCGTTTTATTCGCAATTCGTTGGAATAATTAAAAGCACTAAATATGAAGTTCCGCGCTGAAATTGACGTGATGCCGCTCAAGGCATTACTGGATCCCCAGGGAAAAGCCGTTACCGGCAGTATGAAGAATTTGGGCCTGCCTGAAATTCAAAATGTGCGGATCGGGAAGCACATCACCTTGGAGGTGGAAGCATCGTCTAAAGAAGAAGCTAAGAAAAAAGTGAACGATGCCTGCGAAAAGCTCCTTTGCAATAAGATCATGGAGTTTTTTGAGTTCGAAATTTTTGAGAACTGACCCTGCCTTTTAAGAATCACCTATGGATGAACTTCTTGACGAGGAACTGGCCAGGCGGATCCCGCAGGTCATCCATAATTCATTCGGAAGTCCGCTTCCCAAAACCGGGGTCTATTTCAGTCTTGTTCTGCTGGCCTGTGGGCTTATTCTTCTTGGATCCGATGTAGCAGATAGCATTTCTTACGGTGGCATAGTGATCACCGGTCGTTTTATTTTTGGAACACTGCTTACAGTTGTTTCCGCCTTTGCAGCGACATTAGGAAGCGGGGTTTATATCGATACTGCTAATCGCAAAATGAAACAGTATTCCTCTTCCTTTGGGATCAAACGAGGCGAGTGGCGCGGGATGGAAGCTTATCCTTTTCTTACTCTTTTTAAAAGCAACCTTGTTTCATCTGTGCAAAGTCGGGGTGGTGCTACACTCAATCTTGCCGAAACGGTTTTTGATGTTTACTTGTTGAGCGCCAATCACCGCGAGCGTATACTCGTTTACTCCTGTGAGAGTAAAGAAAAGGCCGACCAGATGGCCCGCGTACTTGGAAAAAAACTGGAAAAGCAGGTGGTAATTTATAATCCAAAATCTTCAAGCAGAAGGAGGCGATAGAAACGCAGGGTTCAATCCTTAATCCCAATTCCTTAATAGTAGATCGTCCTCTAAAATCGTCAATAGTCCCTATAGGTATTCCACAGCGCAGTTCGCAGCCCTATATAAACTATAGTTGTGTTAAGCGTGTACTTGTAATTTGTTTCGGTGCGAAGCATCACGCCTGCATCCGCTTCCAGGTTCATCCCTGATCCCAGCAGCCATCCCACACGCAATCCCGCCTCGTACAAAAATGTTCTTAAGCCCTGGCCCGAATAATTGCTGTACTCCTTGTAATGCGTGAGATAGGAGTTGTAAATATTTTGCCCGAAGTTGCGGCCGGCAGTATCTAAACCATACACCGCGTAAATGCCCTTCGCTTCGATGATAAAATTTTTTACGCGGTAATCCAGTATACCTGCCCCTTCGCGAAAATTCGCTCCCATAGGATGCGCCAGGGGCTGATCGAAATGCCCGTAATTCTGTTGCGCGCTTCCGTGCGAATAAGTATAAGGCCTCGCGCAATTCAACTCGAGACGAAGGTTTAGATTTTTTACAGTGAACAGGTCAAAATCGCGGAAGCCGAGCTGAATGCCCTGCTTGTTTCCCCACCAGCCTTTGAGCTTTAAAATTTCTTTCAGGAAAAACTCGTCAAGTATGAGCTGACCGTAGAATTGCTGTTTTTGCGCTACTTTAACTTTAAAACTTCCACCGAGCAATGCGTTATCGGATGAGCCAAGTGAATACTCGATCGGACGGAAGAAAATGAAAGGATCGAGATAATTGATATCGTAACTGCGCGAGCGGGTGGTATCGTTGCCCTGCCACACAATGGATTCGAAGAAACCGATGTTAAAGCGTGGAACAATATTCCAGCTCAGGTAATGATACACCCCGAATTTTGTTTTGTCATCCTTTTTCAAACCCGTATTCGCGCTGATGTCCTTCTGCATTGCGTAAAGAACAACATATTTGAGGTTCCAGGCTTTAGCGGTAAGCTTTAAA
>DATDFI010000196.1:0-4692 GCA_036522695.1 Bacteroidia bacterium
AATGTGGCCGGGCATTTCCGGAAAAATTACGAAGCAGTGGGCCTTGCAAAAGGCATGTACATGCTCAGGGTGTCGGCAGGCGGTGCGGCAAGCAGTAAGACCATTATTGTAAAATAGATCTTTGTTTTTGATTGTGTGGCCGGTTCCCTGGGCTAAGGGACCGGTTTTTTTGTGCCTGAATTTTCGAAAAAGAACTAATTTCACTTTCCTGAACAAGTGTGCAGGCGTGATCTTCTCTCAACCATATCAGGCCTTTCTACAAACTAAAAATCATTCCCATGAAAACTGCAGTCATCACAGGAGGAAATGGCGGGATAGGCAAGGCCACCGCTACCCAGCTCGCTAAAAAAGGATATCGCGTGATCGTTCACGGCCGTGAGCCGGAAAAAACAAAACAAGCGGTCAATGAAATTGTTTCTGCTTCAGGAAATAAAAATGTGGAATATGTAATAGCGGATATTTCCTCCATCGCGGGCATGAAGGCTTTGGCCGAGGAGATCAAACAAAAAACAGACACGATAAATGCCCTTGTGCTTTCAACCGGTGTTATTCTTAATAAGCACATTCTTTCCATTGACGGACTCGAGCTCGGTTTTGTGATCCAGTACCTCAGCCGTTTTGCTGCCGTTCATTTTTTGATGGACGAATTGAAAAAAGGAAAAGCAAGGATCGTGCATGTGGCTGCGCCTACTTTGAAAAAGGCCACCATTCATTTCGATAATCTTGCTTTAAAGGGAGAATTCACGATGATGAAGGCGATGGGGCAGGAGATGCTCGCCAACCATTTGATGACACAGGAATTTGCCAAACGCATTCCCGCGAATGAAATGGTGATGAATATTTTTCATGTGGGCATTGCAAAAACCGGGATTGCAAACCAGGCCGGGTTTATGTTCAAAGCGCTGGTGAATATGTTCGGCACTTCTCCTGATAAAGCCTGCTCGAATGCCGTTTACCTGGCCAGTGATGATACTGTGAATTTTACAGGATATTTCCTCGACAAACCCGGCAAGCCCCAACACAAAATAAAAGTGGCGCATGATGCTGTCATGGCATCAAAACTTTGGGACAGGAGTTTGGAATTGCTCAAGCAGGCGGTGTGATCATTCCCCTGCGTTCACCCGTATCACCACTTTAGTTCCTTTCGAATTCCCTTCCGCGTCTTCCATGTCGATGATCTCGAGCGAAGGTTTGTGATTTTGCCGCTGCAGCAAGTCGAGGCGCTCCTGCGTTACTTTGAGTGCAGTGGATTTGTGATGTGATTCGCGCTGGGCGAGGTTGAGCCCGGCAGCCTTTTTTCTTCCAATACCATTGTCGGTGATGGTGCACACCAGGGTTTCTCCATCCATTGAAAATGCGATCACGATCTCTCCGCGTTTATCGAGATGTTTCAGGCCGTGGATCACCGCATTTTCTGCAAAAGGCTGTATCATCATCGGTGGCAAGGTGATCCAGGACGTATCGATGCCGTCAGCCACTTCAATTTTATAGTCCCAGGTATCACCGCTGCAGAATTTTTCAATGGCGAGGTAATTGTCCAGCGTTTTGATCTCATCCTCGAGCGTGATCACGGTGGTGCGTGAGTTCTCGAGGATCATGCGCATGAGTTTGCTGAACTTGGCGAGATAAAAGCGGGCGGTCTGCTCATCCTGTTTGGAGATGAGGGATTGAATGGAATTAAGCGCATTGAAAATAAAATGAGGGTTCATTTGCAGGCGCAGGGCTTTTTGTTCGAGCTCCACCATGCTTTTTTCCATTTGCAGTCTCCTGCGCTGCTCGGCCGCCCTGCGCTTCACCGTTGAAACCCTCCAGCGGAAAATGGTGATGAGCGTAAGCAAAACAAAAGTGATCACGGAGGCGATGAACCACCACTCGGCCCAGAAAGGTTTTAAAATGATGAAGTGCAGTCGCAGCGGCTCCCCGTTAACTCCATCTTCGTTATAGGCCCTCGCCAAAAAAGTGTAATCACCGGGAGGCAGGTTGGAATACGTAGCATTGTTGTGATCGGAAGGCGGGGACCACTCTTTGTCAAAGCCTTCGAGCATCCAGCTCAGTTTCACGTTTTCAGGATTGCTGAGGTTGATGGCTGAAAGATCGAAGCTGATGTGGTTCTGATCGTGGGGGAAGACGAGCGTTTTTGTAACACGGTTCCACTCTCCAAGCGCATCGGCATATTTTGTTTTTTGAAGCGGCTCGTAAAACAAACTCACCTGTGAAATGGAAATGAGCGGAGCCTTATCGTTATGAACTTTCGTTTTGGGGTTGTAACGCGTGAGGCCGTTGATAGTGCCGAACCAGAGATTTCCGCTGCTGTCGCGGCACACGGCATTAAGGCAGGTCTCTATCCCCGTGAATCCTTCCGCCTTCCCGAAATGTTTCACGCCTACAATGTTCCTTTCTTTATCGAGCGAGATCTTATCCACGCCTGTTTCGGAGCCGGCAAAAAGATTTCCTTCGTTGTCAAGGGTGAGCAGGTAAATATTGGATGAAGTGAGTCCATTGCCTGTGCTGAAATTTTTTACGATGTATTGACTTCCGTAAATGCTGATGCGGCTGATGCCGGAGCCTTGCGTACCCACCCACAGGTAACCTGCAGCATCGAGCACCATACAGCGTACAAGGTTGCTGCACAAACTGTCCTTCTCGCTGATGGAACCGATTACCGAGTCGTCCTTTATCACTCCTATTCCACCGTTATCGAGGCCGAACCAAACGCGCTTGTATTTATCGAGGGTCATACAGCTGATGCGATCCTGCCCGAGTTGTTTTTTGCCGAATGTGACGGGAGTGCCGTAAGTGCCGTTGCTGTCGCGCGGCATTTTGTAAATTCCATAACCGAGTGTGCCTATCCATATATTGCCTGAAGCATCGGTGAGCATGGAACGGATATAGCGATTGCGCAAGGGCTTGAGCGGGGAAAAACGTTCGTCCCCGTCCTTCCAGGGATCATACAGGTAAACGCCATCGCCATCAGTGCCGATCCACACAATGCTATCGGGCGTTTCGGTGAAGCAGCGCACCTTCACATTTTTGAAATGCTCTTTTCCGGAGTAAGGGACCACGCGGCCGCTGTCGAAAACACAAACGCCCTTGTCGGAATTACCCACCCAAATACGTTTTCTTGAGTCGCAGAACACGGAATAGATGTAATTGCCGCTAAGGCCGCTGTTCACCGTAAAGTGGGTGAATAATTGCCCGTAATATTTACAAACGCCCCCCCCCGAAGTGCCGAACCAGTAACCGCCCCACTTGTCCTCGAGGATCACGCGCACATGGTCGTTGCTTAATCCATCATTCATGTTGAGCCAGGTGAGCGAACTGTCGCTTTTATTCCAGCGGCAAATACCATCGCTCAATGTTCCCATCCACATGTTCCCATGCGAATCTTTAAAGATGTTCCAGATGATCTCCTTATCGGTGGTGTGTCCCTTGTCGATTCGGAAAAAGTGAGCGCCCTGTTTCATGAAAAATCCATTGCCGAAAGTGCCCGCCCACAAGTGCCCGTTCGCATCTTCGGCAAAGCAACGTATGCTGTTGGAAGGAAGTCCCTTCTTTTTATTGTAGACCTCGATCCTGTAACCGTCACTTTTTGTGCCAGCGTTAATGCTCACACGCGCCATCCCGTTCTCCGTAGCTCCCACCCACAGGTCATTTTTACTGTCGCGATACAGGCAATATAAATTGGAACTGAAGAATTTATCGCCCGGCATGAACTTGTACAGTTCCCTGCTTTTATTTTTTGCCGTATCCCCTGCTGATGGATAAACGTACATGCCCCTGTTGGTGGCGAACCAGATGCGGCCTGTGTGGTCTTCCGCAATTCCCTGCACGGCTACCGGCTCCAGGCTCTTTTCGGGATAAAACGTTTCGAATTTGAGCCCGTTATAATGTGCGATGCCGTTGTCGGTGCCTATCCACAGGTCGTGTTCAGCGTCCTCGTAGATGCAATTGATGTAATTGTTAGGCAAGCCGTCACGTGAAGAAAATGTTTTGAAGCTGATGCCGTCAAAGCGGGTGATGCCTCCCCCGCGCGTGCCCATCCACAGGTAGCCGCGCGAGTCCTGGATGAGTGCATACACCTGCGATTGCGCGAGGCCGTCCTCAACGGAGTAGGTTTTGAAGTTGAATTGCTGGGCTAGGGAAATTACAGGGATGAATAGCAGAAAAAATAAATGGAACGCAGATGAAACTGGTCCGACCGATCTACGCTGATTTTGTTCCGGGTTCATGAAGGTTCATAAAGGTAATGAACAAATGCCGAGCATGCATTTGATCTGAGGAATTGCGCTTAATAAAGAGTGGCGCTATGAAATGCAGGCCGTTGGGTTTAGCCCTGATGGAGCGTTACGAAGTAGCGACAGCAGGTGGAAAGGGAAATACTACTGTGCAGCTTCGCTCCCATCCAAATACATCTCTTTATTATTGATTATATTTGTCGCTCCTCCGAAGGAGTCCCTTTCCCAAGGGGAAGGCTCTGCTTCGGAATAAAAAACAACACATGCCGGGAACAGAATTATTTGGCGATGAAGAGCGCAAAGAGGTGAACGATGTGCTCCAAACAGGCGTACTTTTTCGCTATGGTCACGATGCGCAGCGGAATGGCCATTGGAAAGCGAAGGAGTTTGAAGCGGAAGTGAAAAAGATCACAGGCGCTAAATATGCTCACGCGGTTTCCAGCGGCTCGGCTGCCAT
>DATDFI010000197.1:0-2333 GCA_036522695.1 Bacteroidia bacterium
ACCCATCCTTCTTCATCCCCGATAAGGCTTGAATACCAGTTGGGCTTTTTACCGTTATTTTATTATAAGGTGGATTTTTAGCCGGGAGTGTTGCCCCGCATAACTTTACTTATTTATCCTTATTACCATACATGAAAGCACTTCGCACCTTCACCTTGATTTTAGCATTCTCGTTTTTGGCGGGCTGCAACTTTTACAAGCACTTTTACCTTGAACAGGGAAAGACACAAAATCCATTCGGTGTTCTTCTCGAAAATTATATTACTACCAATCGCTACCTGGTCGTCCACCAGGGTTCCGAAACCTGGCATCTTCGATCCCCGGATCTGAATTCTGATAAAACGGTGCTGAGCGGGCTTTTCGAAAAGCCACCGGCCCGTTACATGATGTTATATGATAAGATCAAAGGTAAACACACGGCCCCTTGTCCGAATAGTGACAAGCCCTTCGTGGAGCAAGTGCACCTTGATGTGAGTTCGGTTTCCATCGAGGACGGGCTCATGAAGATCAAGGTTCAGGACATTTCTAAAATGGAGGTCTTAACGAGGGATGAAACCGCCTCTTCCTGCGGGACTGCGGGTGTTGTTGTTGCAGGAATTGGCGCAGGCTGCGGCCTTGCTTTGCTTTCTGCTAATGCGTTGTGCAATTGCCCTTATATCTATACCGGTGATAGTATTCCCCGGTTCGAAGGCAATCTTTTCACGGGCGCACTTTATCCCAGCCTTGAGCGCAGTGATAACATCGTGATCGATGCCCCGGTGGACCTTCGTGGAAACCTTCGGTTCACCATGTTCAACAGGCGGGAAGAGGCCATTTATGCGAACCAGGTCCGGTTGCTGGTCGTGGATCATCCGCGGGGAGTGGATGTACTGCCCGATCAGCAAAGTGTGTTCCATACTTTATCGCACGCAGTTGCCCCGGTGTATGCGCGAACAGCTGCAGGAGTTGACGTAAGTAAGTTCATGCAGAATGAAGATGGAAGATTTTACAGTTTTGATGATGACGGGGAAAGTGGTTCCATGAACAGCGTTGTGCTCACGTTCGATAACGAGCAGGGAGCAACTACAGGTAAGTTATTGCTTGACCTGAAAAATTCGGAATGGCAGGCTTATGTGTACCAGCAGGTTTGCGGACTTTTCGGGGATCAGTATCCGGCCTGGCACGAAAAGCAATCGAAAAAAAGCGGGGCCGAACTTACGGAGAGCTCACGCAACTCGGGAATGTTACTTTCGGTTTACGTAGAAACTGCCAGGGGCTGGAAATTTATTGACCAGGTGTTTGCTGTTGGATCATTAAGAACAAAAGAGGTACTTGTTCCGGTCGACCTTACCGGGATGAAGGCAGGCCTTGTACATATCATGTTAAAAACGGGATTCCATTTCTGGGACCTGGACCGTGTTGCGCTCGATCTTTCCCCGGATCAAAAGATCAGCATCGATACCGTGTCGCTTTCTTCGGTGAAGGATTCTTTGGGAATGGAATACAGGGAAAAGCTTTTGAATAACGATCATTCTTACCTGGAGTTAAGCCGCATGAACGATCACGTGGTACTTGACTTCACAGCGGTTCCTTTCAACGATCCTTCAACACAAAAACTTTTCCTGAATGGGAAGGGATATTATTCGCGCAACGAAAAATATTCGGGGTCGATGCAAACGAAAGAATTGCTGAGGTTGAAGCGCGAGGGCGGGCTCTCGCTGTATTCGCGCAGGTTGTATAACGAGCGGATGAAAATGCTCACTATAAAAAATAATTAATGGAGCAAAGCGTAAATCCTGCACTTGTTATCTCTTTCACTCCTGGCAGGCAGGCAGAAGCTTTTCGTACGCGGGCAAGTTATCACCCGGGTATTGTAACAGGCGTAAGAAAGCAATTCGTGTTGATGCGAATGAAGATATCCCTCGCATGGAGGATATTCATGCAGTATCCCAACCCTGTTCTTTTGCTTAAATTGATAAGAGGTGTGCGTAAGCAGATCAGCGACCATACACAGGAGAGGGGGATCAAAAAACTGGTGAAAGTGGACGGGAAATATTTTATTTCGCTCACTATGCCCGGCTGGCCATCTGCACATTTTTACAGGGGTTTCCTTTCTGAGGCGAAATCCATGCTCGGCAAAAAAGCAGATCCAAGCGAGCATATTCGCCTCGCCCTGGTAGCCATGACCAAAAAATGCCCTTTGCGTTGCGAGCATTGTTTCGAATGGGCTGAGCTCAATAAGAAAGAAACATTAAGCGATGATCACTTGCGCGGAATTATTTTGAAGCTCCAGGATGCCGGGGTTCCCCAAATTCAATTGAGTGGCGGAGAACCCCTGGCCCGTATACACACCT
>DATDFI010000198.1:0-4114 GCA_036522695.1 Bacteroidia bacterium
CGAAAAATTCCTTTCGCTCGAGAACGAATTGCCTTTTTTCGAGAAGATCATCCTCGATATTTATTTTGTGCTCAAGCACCTGAGCTTATCCGAGGAGCGCGCCTTCGGACTCGACACCAGTTCGGTAAGCGTGGAGAAATTCCCTCTCATCGTGGCCCCTGCCAAGCAGCTCGAGCTTAAACGGATCGAATAGATTGCTGATGAGTGATCTCTCTTTATAAAATCTTTACGCGATCACTCCCCTGCTTTATATCAAATTGATCCTCTCGCGGATACCTTTACATCCCGGGAAACACATTGCCTTGAAAAAAAAGAAGAACGGTTTTGCGCAATACGGCATCGTACTGCTCACCATTGGCCTGGTAAGCTCTTTGTGCTTTTTCCTGAATGGTATCGTGGATTACCATGTAGTGGCCTTTCTCCTCCTGGTCACCGTTTCCATCCTTGCCATGCTGTTTGATATTTACCCGGTGCTGTTTGCAGCCATCCTCAGCTCCTTTACCTGGGATTATTTTTTTATTCCCCCTCGCTTCACCATCACCGTGGGCACTACCGAGGACCGCTTTTTACTGCTGATGTATTTCATTGTTGCCATGATCAATGCAGCACTCACGTACAAGATACGGCAAACCGAAAAGGACGCGCGACAAAAGGAGGAAAAGGAACATGCGCTCAAATTGTACAACACCCTGTTCAATTCGCTTTCGCATGAATTGCAAACACCCGTGTCAGCCATCATAGGAGCAACCGACACCCTGAGGGAAAGCAGCGCACAGCTTTCAGAAAAAGAAAAGGTAGAACTGGTAGATGAGATCTCCACGGCCTCGCTGCGCCTGCATAAACAAGTGGAGAACCTGCTCAATATGTCGAGGCTGGAAACAGGTCACCTGGAATTGAAAAGGGACTGGTGTGACATTCATGAGTTGCTTTATTCAACGGTAAATAAACTGACCGACCGTGCCGGTACCGACCGCATTCAAATAGTGATGCCCGACAGTTTCCCTTTCTTCCGTATCGATTTCGGGATCATGGAACAGGTGGTATACAACCTGCTCAACAATGCCATCCAGTACACGCCTCCGCGATCGGTCATCCAGGTGACCGCCCGTTATATCACCTCCCTATCCGGTCATCTCGATGAGGACGATCCTGCCGAACGCTACGATCACAAATCGTTCCGCCTGGTGATCGTTATTTCGGATAACGGCCCGGGCTTTCCCGAAGATGAGATCGGGAAAGTATTCGGAAAATTTTACAGGTTGCGGGATACAAAACCCGGGGGCACCGGGCTTGGGCTTTCCATTGTAAAAGGATTTGTGGAAGCGCACAAGGGCACTATACGCCTGCGTAACCTGCCTGCAGGCGGGGCCGAGTTCACCATCGTTCTGCCTGCCGAAGCCTCCTCCATCAATGTCCTGAAGCATGAATAAAGCGAACATCCTAATCATTGATGATGAACCGCAGATCCGTAAGCTGCTTTCCATCGCCTTGCAGTCGAACGGTCACCGGGTCACCGAAGCTGCAACCGCCAAAGAAGGCATGATCGCAGCCTCCAGCCATCCTCCCGATCTCATACTGCTCGATCTTGCACTCCCCGATGAAAGCGGGCATTCCCTGCTCAAGCGCTTTCGGGAATGGTACAGCCATCCCATTATTATTTTATCCGTATTGAATTCAGAGCAGGATATCATCGCAGCGCTCGACAATGGCGCGAGCGACTACCTTACCAAACCCTTCCGCACGGGTGAACTGCTGGCACGCATACGATCCGTGCTGCGCAGGGCCTCACCCTCGCAGGACCAACAAGAGATCCGTTCGGGCAGCCTGCTTATCGATCTTGTTCAGCGTGCGGTAAAAAAGAACAACGAAACGATAAAGCTTACCGCCACCGAATATTCCCTGCTGGCGCTCCTGGCAAAAAACGAAGGCTGCGTACTCACGCATCAATACCTGCTGAAAGAAATATGGGGGCCCGGGTTTGTGAAAGAGTCGCAATATCTCCGTGTATTCATCGCCCAGCTGCGCAAGAAGATAGAAGAAGATCCTAATCGCCCCGTCCATATCCTCACGGAATCGGGTGTAGGATACCGCTTCCTGTAGTTCGTCTTTATAAAATCTTTATACTTCCCGCACACAGTTTAACCATGCGCTTACGGTTTTCACGATTCCTTTGCATGTTTCTTTTTGCAACATGCGATCTTCCGGCCATCACAACCCGCTCCATAAAGTAACCGCTGCAGGACTCCTTGTAACCTTAGGGATCATTTTTGGTGATATCGGTACTTCACCGCTGTATGTGCTGCAGGCCATCATCGGTAAAGAGGCCATCACTGCGGATGTGGTGCTGGGCGGCTTATCGTGTATCTTCTGGACACTCACCATGCAAACCACTTTAAAGTACGTGGTGCTTACGCTCAGGGCGGATAACAAAGGTGAGGGCGGCATTTTCGCGCTCTATACACTCGTTAAAAAAACAAAAGTAAAATGGCTGCTCGTGCCTGCGGTGATCGGTGGAAGTGCGCTGCTGGCCGATGGCATTATCACCCCTCCCATTTCCGTATCATCGGCCATTGAAGGTTTGCCCAATCTATCGGATAACACCATTACCTGGATCGTGATCGCGATACTCACTTCTTTATTCATGATCCAGCAATTCGGCACTCGTTCCATCGGAAGCCTGTTTGGACCGGTGATGCTTGTGTGGTTCGTGATGATAGGCATACTGGGCTTTTCACAGATCATCCATGTCCCTTCTGTTTTCAAGGCGTTCAATCCTTATTACGCCTTTCATCTTTTAACTGCTCATAAAGAAGGTTACCTGGTGCTGGGCGCGGTTTTCCTTTGTACTACGGGAGCAGAAGCGCTGTATTCCGATCTCGGTCATTGCGGCCGTTCCAATGTGCGCGTGAGCTGGATCTTCGTGAAGACCATGCTCATCATAAATTACTTCGGGCAGGGCGCATGGCTTTTGCTGAATGAAGGAAAATCGTTGTGGGTGCAAAAGATGGATCATGGTGCGAAAGTATTCGATGCCGCAGGCAAGCCGGTGATGGAGATGCTGAATCCATTTTATGAAGTGATGCCGCCCTGGTTCCTGTATATCGGCATTGCCATTGCTACCATGGCCACTATTGTTGCGAGCCAGGCATTGATCAGCGGATCGTTCAGCATCATCAACGAAGCCATGCGCCTTAACTTCTGGCCTAAGGTGCGCATCAAATATCCTACGGAGACGAGGGGGCAATTGTACATCCCCTCAGTGAACTGGCTGTTGTGCGCGGGCTGCATCGCCATTGTTCTGGCGCTCGGCAAATCGGAGAACATGCAGCATGCGTATGGCCTTGCCATCATCCTCACCATGTTAATGACCACCACACTGCTCACCTATTACCTCATTCTTAAAAGATACCATCCATTATTCATTGTTGCGTGCCTTGTAACTTATCTTTTCATTGAAGGATCTTTCCTTGCGGCCAACCTTAATAAATTTATTGAGGGCGGGTGGATCACGCTGATGATCGCGAGCGTGCTGGTGTTCGTGATGCTCACCTGGTATTTTGCACGCAAGATCCGCAACCGCTACGTTGAATTTGTGAAGGTGAACGATTACCTTCCTTTGCTGGCCGACCTGAACAAGGACCTGAGCATTCCCAAATACGCCACGCACCTGGTGTACTTAACAAGTGCGAACAACATCGATGAGATAGAGGCGAAAGTGGTCTATTCCATTTTGCAGAAGCAGCCCAAACGCGCGGATACGTACTGGTTCGTGCACGTGGATGTGAAGGATGAACCGTACCGGATGGAATACAAGGTCACCAAGCTTTTGCACGATGACATCATACGCGTGGATTTCAAACTCGGGTTCCGCGTAGCTCCCCGCGTTAACCGCATGTTCCGCCAGGTGGTGCAGGATATGGTGCAGAAACACGAAGTGGATATTACCAGCCGTTACGAATCACTCAACCGCAACAACGTGATCGGGGATTTCCGTTTCGTGGTGATCGAAAAATTCCTTTCGCTCGAGAACGAATTGCCTTTTTTCGAGAAGATCATCCTCGATATTTATTTTGTGCTCAAGCACCTGAGCTTATCCGAGGAGCGCGCCTTCGGA